>DGDL01000030.1:5546-48089 GCA_002385415.1 Clostridiales bacterium UBA3953 | reverse complement strand
TTCGCCGTTTATCGGGATATAAAACTTGACGCCGGGTGCAAGTTTGCGGATATTTGGCACCCGCTTTGCAAAAGACTCGGTGTAAACGAGCGCGGATGCTTCTGAAAAATTGAGAAAATCGGCGATGTCAGTGTCGGGCAGATCGCGGTCGAGCGGGATTATCACTCCTCCGCCGTTGACAGTCGCAAAATATGCGGTCATATAGTGCGGATGGGTGTCCCCGATAACTGCGACGCGGCCGCCCATGAGCCCCAGCTCGGCAAATGCCGTGCCAAGCCAGTTCATGTGCTCGAGATTGTCGCGATAAGTGAAATGCCGCAGCTCGCCGTCCTCTCGATATTCGTACAGAGTTTTGTCGCCGAACATCTCGGCGCCCGATACCACAAGATGGCGCAGATCAGAAATGATTTTCGGTCTGCGTCTTGCTTTAAGCTGATTTTTCATTTTTCCTTGCGCTCCGTGTATTTGCATTTGCGCCCCGTCAGCCCACTTAAAAAAATCCGGCCGCTGACGCGCGGCTTGGTCGATTTTGTTTAAAACGCGTCCGGGCATACATTTTATTATATTGGTAGCTTGCATCTTTGTCAAGGAAATTTTGTTATCAAATTGCCTGTTTAATGTTAATTTGGCATAAAAGCAGGCAAATTTGACAAATACGGGTATATAATGTATTTACAAAGTAAATATCATGTGCTATAATCGGCTCTGGCAATAGTATGATGTTATCATCTACATGATAATATACCTATACATTCAGAGTAAACTGAAAATGGAGGAAATTGCGATGAAACCTTGCGTTAGCTCGTACAGCTTCGGCAGATATTTTGAGCAGCTCGGCGCGGAGGGCGTCATTGAAAAGGCGAAAGAGTTTGGCCTTTCGGCAATTGAGTTTACCGATGGCGGATGGACGGACAACCTTTCGCTGGATACGGCAAAACGCGTGCGTGAAAAGGCGGAGGAGCTTGGAATTGAAATAGCGGCGCTTTGTGTCGGCGCAGATTTTCTGACCGGCGACACCGCCGCCATGCTTGAACAGCTGCGCCGCTGCGTCGATTTCGCCGCTGCGCTCGGTGCAAAGGCTATGAGACACGACGTTGCACAGCAGCCGCGCAGCCGCAAATATCAGATCGGATACAGCGACGTGCTTCCAACGCTTGCAAGCGCATGCCGCGAGATAACCAAATATGCCGAGCAGCTCGGCGTTCGCACCATGACCGAAAACCATGGCTATTTCTCACAGGACGCAAACAGGGTAGAGTCGCTTATCAACACGGTCGGTCACCCCAACTTCGGCGCGCTTATTGATGTCGGCAACTTCATGTGCGTTGACGAAGATCCGGTCGTATCGGTCGGCATTATGGCGCCGTATGCATTCCATGTCCATGCAAAGGACTTCCACTTCAAGCCGGGTATGTTCGATTATCCGGGAGGCGGCTGGTTTATCACCCGTTCGGGCAACTACCTGCGCGGCGCGATAATCGGCCACGGTGACGCAAAGGTTGCGCAGAGCATCGGAATACTCAAACGTGCGGGCTATGACGGATATGTTTCCATCGAATTTGAAGGAATCGAGGACAACCTGCTCGGTATAAGACTGGGACTTGAAAATCTTAAGAGATATATTGAATTGAAATGAGCCATCCGGGTAAAAATAGAGAAGGCGGTAAAAAAGAGAAGACACCGCGCCCGCGCGAGCATAAAAAACTGGCGCTCAAGATAATCGTGGGCTGTGTCGCGGCGCTTATAGTGCTGGCAGCGCTCAACCGGATAGAATTCGATGCGCTGTATGTAAGGCTGTTTTCGCCGAAACCGCTTTCTGATACTACCGGAAAAGAACAGATTAGTTTTGCTGTACCAAACTACAGCGAAAACATATTCGAGGACCCCGAGTACATGGCACAAATCCGCGATGTGCGCTATACCGAAGGTGCGCTGTCGACACTTATCACCGACGGAAATTACGCGCAATACGGTGCGGCGCTCGAGCTATTGCATAGGTACCTTGAGGCTGTCATCGCGGGTGACGCAGAGGCTTTGCCGAGCTTTTTCACCGAAGACTATAAAAAGGACAACAAGCTCCCCGAAAGGTTTACCATGCAAAAGATATACGAACCCGAGATCGAATTTTACTCTAAAAACATCATAAACCCGGGAAAATCCGACCAGGTCATACGCTATGAATATGTGATGCGGTATAGAATCATGAACAACAACGGAACATTCCGCGACGACGTTGGAAGCGACGCGGCGGTGCCTGAAATTTACGAAATTCTCGAATACGAAAGTACCGGAGAGGTCCTGATAAACAGTATTACAAAGATCAGGCGGGTCGCAGGCTGACGCATTTGCGTCCCGCGAAGGGGAGGGAAGAGGCGTGACAAGTTTAATGCCGATATTTTGGCTTGCCGCACTTATACTGTCGGCGCTTTGCGGACTGTACGGCGGGCGCGCAGCGGCAAAACTTGTGTACCCGTCGGCGGCAGGCCTGCTGGCGGCTGCCGCACCCCTCCCCGCACGTTTTCAGCTTATCGTTTTTGCCGCCGTGCTGTTCATCGTGGCGGCAAAAGCGCTTGTTAAAAGGATGTTTACCAAAAATTCATAAATAAATAGAAAATTCCTCTTGCAAAATTCGGGACGATATGCTATAATATATACGTCCCAAGTTAAACGGCCTGTTGGTCAAGAGGTTAAGACGCCGCCCTCTCACGGCGGAAACGGGAGTTCGATTCTCCCACGGGTCACCATGTCAAAACAGGCGTTGCGAAAGCGACGCCTGTATTTTTTATGTTATCAAATATAGCACGGCTGATACGGTGTACTTTCGGTACGCCGTTATTTACTTTTAGCCCGCGGTGTGAAAATCCGGGACAATTAACCGGCATGGCGCTCCGTGGATCATATAGCGGCGGCGCGAGAGCGAATGTGCCGGCTAAAATACAGGGGGATCATTTAAAATGCTTAAAGGTAACGCGGTCATTGGACAGTCAGGCGGGCCCACGGCGGCAATAAACGCAACGCTTGCCGGCGTTGTGCGCGGACTGCTTGAAGCTGACTGCATCGGCGAAATTTACGGAATGAGAAACGGCGTTGAGGGACTGCTCGACCTCAGGCTGATAAATCTTCGCGAAGCTATATGCGGGGAAGAGGCCCTTTGCCTTTTGTCGCACACTCCCGCGGCGGCGCTCGGATCATGCCGCAAAAAGCTGCCCGAGGTCGACGGCGACGACAACGAGTATCGCGAGCTGTTTTCGATACTCGAAGAGTACGACATCCGCTACTTTTTCTACATCGGCGGCAACGACTCGATGGACACCGTCGCCAAGGTTTCGGCATACGCCCAAAAAGTCGGCTATGAAATGCGCGTGATGGGTGTGCCAAAGACGATAGACAACGATGTTATGGGCACCGACCACACGCCGGGATACGGCTCCGCGGCGAAGTTTATCGCTACCTCGATGCAGGAGATACTGCGCGACTGCGCGGTTTATACCGTTCCCGCGGTTACAGTCGTCGAAATCATGGGCCGCGACGCCGGCTGGCTGACTGCGGCGGCGGCACTGCCCAGACTGCACTCCGACATCGCGCCGGACTATGTGTATCTGCCCGAGCGTTCGTTTGACATGGACAGGTTTTTTGAGGATATTGAAGCGGCGCTGCGGCGCCACCCGAACGTGGTTGTCGGTGTGTCCGAGGGACTGCGTTTTGCGGACGGCAGATATGTCGGCGAATCCGCGCAGAGCGGCGTGCGTGACGTGTTTGGGCACAGATACCTTTCGGGCACCGGCAGAGTGGTCGAGCAGGCGGTTAAAGAAAAGTTCGGTTGCAAGACCAGAACAGTCGAGCTGAACATACTCCAGCGCTGTGCAGCGCATATCGCCTCCGAGACCGACCTTGCCGAGGCTGACATGGTAGGCAGAGCGGCGGTAGAGCACGCCATAGCGGGCGAGACCGGCAAGATGATGGGGTTCGAGCGCACATCAAACTCTCCGTATGCGGTCAAGGTTATAGCAAACGATATTTCAGCCATTGCAAACCGCATCCGCGCGGTGCCGGACGAGTTTATAAATGAGCGCGGAAACGACGTTACCGACGAGTGCCTGCGCCATATCGAGCCGCTTATTTTGGGCGAGCCTAAGCTCGAGTATGTGGGTGGGATACCGAGACATTTTAGTTTTAAGTAATAGGTAAATCGGGCATATCGGCAAAACCGCAGACAGGCTGTGTAGCCTCCACGGTCGGATTTTACGGGTGTACCCGGTTTTTTGTGCTGTGCAGTAAATACCCTCTTTCGGGAGGGTTTCACAATTCTAAAAAATCGGCATGACGGTATATATCAACCGTCCATGCCGATTTCTGTTTTTTGCCATGAAGCCTTTGGACTAAAATATCAAACTATGCTTTTGTTTTCTTTGCAGCAGTAAAGGTTCCTATTGGGTGCAGGGTCGCCCAACGGCAACACCTTTTTATGTAGACTGAATGATAAGTGTGCTTATAGTTTCCTTGCGGTAGACAGCTTGACTGTTTCCGAATACTACTTCACGATTGCACGAACCATCTCGGCGTCCCAGCTCTCATTGTCAGGAGAGGTGATGGCAGAAAAACCTCGGTAGCTCCAGACGGCGCGTCCAATGCCGCGTTCGTTTAACAGAGATCCGATGTCTTCAAGCCAGCGGATTGCGCTGTCGCGGGGACAGTTGACAATTGCGCCGTATTCGCCGCAGTAAACGGTTTTCCCGGTCGTTTCGATGAATACATCCAACGACTTCTTCAGCCGATCCTCAAGATACCGCCGGTCGACAATATCGTATCCTGCGTAGTCTCGGACAACAGAGCCGCCGTTGTACTCGGCGTGATCCGCAGGCCGGAAGGGGTACTCGCAGGGCTTTGTGTAGTCGCGCATACCAGGTATCCACTGCGCGCGCTGGTGTGTGAACCAGAACGGCTCATAACAGTGGAAGGTGTAAATGACACGCTCGTCGTCTATGACGGCGAGATTCTTCAGCTCGTCCATGCTGTTCCAGCGGTTGCTGCCAACGATAATCCGTCTCATGGGACTCTCCCGCCAGATGATATCGCATGCTTCCTGCCAAAGTATGTTCCAGGGATCGCTGCTATCCCAAACAAGTTCGTTGAGCAGTTCAAATATTAACCGGTCACCTATACCACGGTATCGGATTGCGAACATACGCCAGATAGCGAGGAAGCGCGCACGGCTGGTTGCATTTGTGAACAGATCGTTCTTTTCACCATTGCCAAAAAAGAATCCTGGCGCGTGATGCAGGTCTAAAATTAGATTGATCCCGTACTCGCCGCACCAGTCAATCGCATTGTCGATATATGTCAGGCGAGCTTCATCGTAGGTCATCGGCTTATTTTCATCGGTCTCGAACAGCATGTAATCTACCGGCAGTCGGATATGGTCAATGCCCCACTCCGCCATACGGGCAATGTCTTTTTTAGTGATGTAAGAGTTCCAATGTGCCTCTGATTTCGAACCGTACTGCGACAGCCAGTGTCCAAGATTTGCGCCGTGCATGTAGCCTTTCAGTTGTTTCATTGTTATGACCTCACCTTCCTTAATTTAAGTTCAAGCAACTGTCCGACGACTTATATGGCGGTTATGTAATTATTATTTAATCAAACAGGAGTTAATTTTGCAAGAGTTATTAGAATATAATATTGAATCCTGTGATAACAAGATAAATTACCGCGTGGCGAGTAGTGGAAGAGAACAGCGAGTCTCCGGAGGCGAGTGCCGCCTCCGACAAGCAACGAGCGAGTATTTTCACACAATGGTTGTGCCGGCATGCTCAGACCGTCGGTGTCCGCTCCGCAGGGCAACGGTAACAATCTTATTGTAAACCGCTGAACTGAATCCCTTGCGCCCGGCTTTTTACGCTATCTCAACTTCCGATAGAAATATATCACCCCGCACCTTTTCGGCAGCGACACCGTAAACGTTGCAAGAGCCTTGCCGCTGACGGTAAAGCGCTTGCCGGACTCGGGCTCCTCAAGCTCGTATAGCGCATCCTCGTCGACGCGCAGGTTCAGCGTGAAGCTCTCGTCGGGTGCGAGTATATTGCGGATAGCCTGGAAGAAGCCCTCGCCGCGCTCGGGACTGTCAAACTGCATTGCGTACCAGTCCTCCGCAGAGCGGCGGCACTCGGTGAGCGGTATGTAGTCGCAGGACAGCTCAAGCTCGGCCGCGCGCCGCCAGATTGCGTTCATCTCCCTTGTCAGCTCAAAGCGCTCCGTATCGTTGCGGTCGGTCATAACCGTAATCGCGGGCGCCATCGCATTGTGATATGCAAATCTGTCGGTGGGCGACGACGAATTGTATTGCCCGGAGGACGGCTGGACGACGGTGCCGTCGTCGAAATTGAGGGTGTGCGCTCGGAAATAGGGAATCCACTCGAACATATAGCGGTGCTGGATCTGCTTGAGCGGGTGGATGCCCAGTCCGACGTCTGTATACTGCAGCGGGATCGCGCGGCGCATGGTGTCAAGGTCGTTGCGCCGCCCGCCGGAGGCGCACGAATCTATTATCAGCCCGGGATTCCGCGCTTTCAGATCGTCCCAAAACTTGAGGTAGCCCTGCACATGCTGGTTTTCGGGCGCCCCGACCCGTCCCTCGCTCTCGGCCGCTATCCAGTTGGGCATGGGGTCATAGTTGAAGTCCTGACGGTAAATAGCCACTCCGTACTCTTTGATAAGCGAATCTATACGGTTTGTGATCCACTCAAGCGCTTCGGGATTGCCGAGGTCAAGCAGACCGTTGTGCTGGCTGCTGTTTTCGCCCTTGCGGTAGAGTATCCACTCGGGATGCTCGGTCGCAAGCTCGGTGCCGTGGTGCACGCGCTCGGGCTCAAACCATAAAAGCAGCTTTGCGCCGACCTGGTGGCACTTGTCGGCGATGGGGCGCAGCCCGCGAGGGAAACGATCCTCGTCGTGTTTCCATGTGCCGGTATAAGGCCAATTGAGGTCGCACTTGTACCAGCCGGCGTCAATCCACCATACGTCGGGCGCGATGCCGCCGCGCGCGTATTTTTCGAGGCCGTCGATTTGGTTTGCTTCGGTCGTGCCCGAAAACTCGGGGCCGCCGTCATTGAATACATGCATGCACATTTTAGGTGGCAGCGGCTCACCGTCCTCGCGCGGAAGAATGTGCTTTATATACCAGCGCCGCCACATATTGCGCGCGACGTGCATGTCTCCCTCATAAGCCATAAGCGTAAGCCGCGGCGTGCGCATGGTCTCGCCGGGCTTTATATACGAGGCAAAGCGCCGCTGCCCGACCGAAATACGAACGCCGCCGTCGCAAGGCTCAAAGTCTGCCTGCCATAGTCCCGTCCAGCCGATTGCGAGGTTATAGCCGTAGCCTCCGCTTTCGGAGTAAAGCCGCATATATGGGCTTGCGCCGCAGCAGGGCGTGCCGCTGTGGTCGTAGGGGTGAACGCAGCGCGGCTCGGTAAGCGCGTCGTCGAACATGCTGTAGCCGGCGGGCGTGCACTCGTCGCCCCGTCCGTGGATAAGGCGGGGATTTTTGCAGGGGAGCAGCCAGCCGTCGAAAATTTTAAGCTCGGATATGACGGGCGTGTCTTTGTCCCCTCTGTTGGTGAGATACGCCACGGTTTCGGTTACGGGATAGTCGCTGTAGACAAGCTGCTCGACGCACACCTCAAGCCCCTCGGGGCTGGTGCCGGTGACGGTGTAGAGCGTTATCATGGAATCGAGGCCGCAGCGCCTGACAACGGGTTTATACTCTGCGGGAATACCGCGAACGCGCCGGTCTCCGATTTTAAAGGAAAGGGGCAACCTGCCCGGCTCGACTAACGCCGCGATTTTTGCTATATCCATAAAAAATAACCTTCCTGCTTGTTATATTTGGATTTACCGCTATATTACCATCGGACAGGTTTGAAGTCAATAGTTCCCATGAAAGCGCTTTTACCGACGGAAAAATAAAAACGCGGCGAAAACCGCGTCTTTTTAGCTATGTAACAAGTTATATCTCGCTTGCCGCCTTAAGCAGGGCTATGCGTGCCTGCTCAAATTTGTGGACATCGTATTCGACGTCGTTGAAGGCTTTGAATCCCATGGCGCAAATTGTGTCGGCTTTGGCTTTGTCGTGCTCGGCAATCATACAAAGCAGCTCGTAGTCTTCAGCCGAAGCGCGCTGTGCTTCAAGCCGCATCGACATCCAAGGCTCGCCCTTGCCGGGATAGATTATATGCGTGTCGCCCGGCGGCAGTATGGTAACGGCGTCGGCGTTTCTGTGCTCGGGACAGTTTTGCTCGAAGGGATTTTGCCCCGGCTGATAACAGTTTGCCGCCCAGTGTAGGTATCCGGTCAGATTATATTTGTAGTTGCCCCAAAACAGATAGCGGGTGGACAAAAGCGGATAGTCCATAAACCTGTTTATATATCCCTCTCCGCGCGGGCCGCAGCAGACATACATCCAGATTTCGCTTCCGTCTATTCGCATCGATTCAAATTCTTTTCTGTGCCGCTCGTATTCGCTGTTGAGGGGAACCCAAACGTCCAGCGCGCCGAAAACCGGCACAAAGCTGAGCGCGTCGAGCAGCCGGAGTTTTGGCGCAAATCTGCGCACAAGACCGCAGAGCGCGCGAAACTCGGTCGCGTTGGCATCATTTGGCTCGTCGGACACGCCTATGTAGAACCGGTCAACCCAGCCTTTTTCCTCAAGGAACGCCTGAAATGCCGGCAGGTATGCAGAAAGGAACCGGAAAGCCTCATAGCTCATCGCCGGGTAGTTGTCCCCAACTAAAATAGTCGACTCTTTCCAGCTTTTCCGTCTGCCGATGCTGCTCATGTTGAAATATTTCATGCCATGCGCTATGTAGCGCTTGACAATAGCCTCGAGTGGAGAAAAGTCGAAGGTATACTCACCCACGTCGTTTTCATCGGGACGGGTAATGCCGCGAACGCCGCCGACATACATCATGTTTTGGCGTGCCCGGCGCAGCATTTTAAGGTATTTTGACTCAAGCTCGTCGGCTTCGGGGGTGCCGTTCGCCACGCCGTGATACTGCTCGAAGTTGCGCCAGAAGCCGTTTATAACCTTGAGACTGCCGTCAGCCGGCACGACAGCTTTGTAAACGGTCAGGCTGACGGGGATTTCGGCCTTTTCATCGCCGACGGTTATCGTGACGAGGCCGTCGTAGTTGCCGGGAGCTGCGTCTTCGGGGACAGCAAAGGCCAGATAAAGCCCGGCTGTGCCGCCCTCGGGCGAAAGCGTCTCGCCGAGGGGCTTTGCGCAGTCGTAAAGCCGGTACGGAGCCTTGCGGACGGGTGTGTGCTCGGTGCTGTTTCCCGGGTTCATGCCGGGGTTGCTTTCCACCATGACCGGGACAAGCTCGTATTTTTCAAGCTCGAAGTCCGAAACGCTGCCCGAAACATGAATAGATACGGCAGCATGCGCCGGCACATCGGCAAACAGAATTTGCCCGGCGGCATAGCTGCCGCGCGCGCTGTGCAGTGTGAGCCGGTCTCCGGCCGAAGCATAATCGAGCCTGTCGGGATAAGTCCATTCCGTGTCCTTCACAGTGATGTACCGCATAATAAAATCTCCCTTCGGTACGTCTTTTATTTTCACGCCCGCCAGATTAATGGGCAGGCTGTCTTACCCTTTGGGGAACACCGTCACTATTAGCTGCCAGCGTCAACTTTTTTGAGGAGGCGCAGCTTTTCAAATATGGCGCACAGTTTGCTGCCTTTTGGGAGCAGCATAATGTCGTCGCGGGTGACCGCGCCGATTATAAAAATAAACACGCCGTAAACGAGAGCCGCTATGCCTATTGCGCACACCGTCGCGATTTTTGTATTCAGCACCAACACGAGCAGCCGATGCGAGCCGATCGCGGCTGCGCCGCATATAATTGCCGATATTAGAGGCTTGATAAGAATCACCTTTACATCAGGTATAAGCCCCACATATCGCGCAACGAAGTAGAAGTTTATAAGCATGATCACAAAATAGCACACGAACGTGCTGACAGGCGCGCCGAATATGCCTATCGAAGGCGTGCCTATAAGAATATAGCTGACGGCAATCTTGACTGCGCTGCCGGCAAGCATTGAAATTATAGGCTTGCGCTCGTGTCCGTATACCTGGAGTATTGCGTTTGTGATCGACAGCATCGAGATGAAGAATATCGAAAGGGCAAGCACCGAAAGTAGCGGTGCGACGCGCTCCGCGGCGGCCTGGTCGGTGAACACGAGCTTCAAAATCGGCTCGGAGAGCACCGACATCCCGATGGACGAGGGCAACGCTATCAGCGCCGCGACCTTTATAGCGCTGTTCATGATGGTTTTGACGCGCTCGGTCTGCCCCATCTTCATCGCCGCCGAAATAAGCGGGATAATAGAGTAGGCGATAGGGTAGATAAGTGCCGGCGGCACGTTCCACATTGTCACTGCTTGGGCAGAGTAGTCGCCCATCATGGTGCGTGCGAGGTCGGCTGTGTAGCCGATGGACTGAAGCTGGCGCGAGATTATAATCCCGTCGATAACGCTTGTAAACGACATGACCGATGCCGAAAGCGTGACCGGCACCGCTATCATAAAAAGCTGCTTTGCGATGGAGCGCCATCCGCGGACAGGCATGGTGTCGCTGTCCGGGCGCGCAAACTCTGCGTCGTATGCCTCCGACTTGAACCGGAACTTATAAAAAATAAGAAACAGCATGCCGACGAAAACGCCGACGGTCAGTCCCATGACGGTCGCCGCCGCGGTCACTTCGGTGCCATAGCCCTGCCTGATGGTTAAAATAGCGAGCGATATGCCAATTATAAGCTTGCCGAGCGCCTCGATAAGCTGTGATATGGCCGTCGGCAACATAAGCTGATAGCCCTGAAAGTATCCGCGCAGGCAGCTTGATATGCAAACAAAAAACAGCGTCGGCGCCAGCGCCATGATGGCAAGATAGGCGCCTTGTTGCTCATACAGCTTTGCAAACAGCTTCGAGCCGAAAATCATTATAACCGTGCCGGCCATTCCGATGGCCATAAAAAATCGTAGCGTAATGCCGAAGATTTTGTTTGCCTCTCGGAAGTTGCCCCGCGCCCTGCTGTCCGAGATCATTATAGAAATCGCGACGGGCAGCCCGGCGGTCGAAATCATGTAAAACCAAACGTAGATGGCATAGGCTATGTAGTAATAACCCATACCATCGCCGCCGAGCAGCCCGTGCAGCGGGATTTTCAGCGTCGCGCCGATTACTTTTTGCAGTACATTTGATATTGAGAGAATAAGCACGCCCGATACGAACAGGTTGGTGCTCTTTTTAGGTTTGTCAGTCGAAGTAGTGCGCACAAGTGTACCTCATCTCGGCTTTGACTTTTTCAATGTCAAGCGTCATAAACTCGCCGTTTTCGTAAAGTATTTTCCCGTCTACCATTGTCAGGCGCACATCGGAGCGGTTTGCGCTGTAAACGGCAGTATATGCGGGATCATAGGAGGGGATATTGTTAATCGAATCGGTGTCAATCAAAATCAGGTCGGCGCGGCAGCCGGGCTCAAGTCGCCCGCAGTCGTCCCGTCCCTGTGCACGCGAGCCGCAGATAGTCGCCGACTCGAGCACGTCGGCTGCGGTCACGCTGTCGGGCGCAAGACTGGTGCCTTTGTGTATGAGCGCCGCGACGTACATCTCCTTCATCACGTCCAGCGTGTTGTTCGAGGCTGCGCCGTCGGTGCCGAGCGACACGTTTATACCCGCGTCGCGGTATTTGCGATAGGGCATCACGCCGCTGCCCAGCTTGAGGTTGCTGACAGGGTTGTGCGCAACCGTCACTCCTTTTTCCCGCAGCAGCGGCAGGTCAGAGTCTTCCAGCCAAACGCAGTGTGCGGCGGTTGTTTTAGAGTCGAACACGCCGCAGTCGTACATAAAACATGCGGGGGTGCGACCGCCGTGCCGCGCTTTGCATTCCTCATGCTCGGTTTTGGTTTCGGAGAGGTGGATATGCATATTTGCGCCGAGCGATTTGGCATACTCTGCGGTCTCCCGGCACGAGCGCTCAGTATTGGTATACTCGGCATGCAGGGACATGTCTATTTTTATTCGCCCGTCGCATGCATTATGCCATTCATTGTAAAGCGACATGGCTTCTGCAAGGCGCTCGCTGTCTTTAATCGACTCGTCGGGGTCAAACGAGAGAATGGGACGGCAAAGGTTTGCCTTCATCCCCGTCTCGGCGACGGCGCGCGCCGTTTCTTCGGGGAACATATACATGTCGGTAAACGACACAATGCCGGCGCTTATCATCTCAGCCGCCGCAAGCATTGACGCCGTGTATACCGACTGAGCGGTGAGCTTTTCCTCGGCAGGGAAAATACGCTCGGTAAGCCAGCGCTGAAGCGGAAGGTCCTCGCCGTAGCCGCGGAAAAGCGTCATCGCCGCGTGCGTGTGAGTGTTGTAAAGCCCGGGCAGCATGAGGGTGTCCTTGCAGTCTATGATGCGCTCAAAGTTGCCTGCCGGTCGTTCGGACGTGATGCTTTTTATATAGGCTCCGTCAACCGTAACGTACAGGTCTTTTCCCGCCTGGGTCGTGACATTTGTAAAAAGCAGCATTTTTACTCCCCCGCAAATCGTTTTTCGGTGAATCTTTATCCGGGGAGGGCAGTCTCCCCGTTAAAAATCAAAGCTGGTAAGCCCCATGAATTGAGCCGACCGGCTCAAACCCGGTCTGCCGCCCGCAAATCTATGCGGCTTGCCGTAAATTTATAAAGATGCGACAAGTGCGTCGACAAGTGCGGTAAAACGCTCGGATACAACCTTGCCGGTCTCGAGGACTTCTTCTTCGGTTATCGCGGCACCGGTGATGCCTGCTGCCATGTTTGAAACGCATGAAATGCAAAGCACGGGCAGCTTGCACTGCGCGGCAAATATCACCTCCGCGACGGTAGACATGCCTACCACCGTCGCGCCGAGCATACCGAGCATGCGTATTTCGGCGGGCGTCTCATACTGCGGGCCGGACATATAGCCGTAGACGCCTTCTTTTATTGTAAAGCCCAGCTCCTCTGCCTTGCGTTTGGCGAGCGCTATCATGGACTTGTCATAGACATCTTGCATGTCAAAAAAGCGTTCGCCAAACTCCGGGATGTTGGCGCCGCGAACGGGCGAATCGGGAGACAGCTTGATGTGGTCGGTTATCGCTACGAGGTCTCCCGGCCTGTAGTCGGTCGAAATGCCGCCCGCAGCGTTGGTGATAATCAGCTTTTCGATACCGAGAAGCTTAAACACGCCAATCGGATATGCGGTCTGCCACATCTCCCAGCCTTCATAGTAATGAAACCGCCCGTTCATGGCGAGGACGGGCACATTGCCGCGTAGTCCGCAGACAAGCTCGCCCTTTTGATAGGATACGGTGGACACAGGGAAATGCGGAATATCCTTATAGGGTATTGTAACGGGGTCTTCGAGCGTGTCTGCATAGCAGCCCAGTCCGCTTCCCAGTATAATGGCGAGTTTGGGCATTTTTTGCCCGGCTTCCGTGATTTTGGAGCGTATATATTCGGCGCTTTCGACATAGTCGGAATATACAGCTTTCATCTTGGTTTCCTCTGCTTTGTCAAATTGTTATATGACTGTTTGCCATATTCCTCGGCCCGATAAACTCTCGGAAAACCGACTCGTCGGACACATAATCCGAGCCGATTGTGTCCAGCTTTTCAAGATTTGCTATAATTTGCGCCGCTTCCTCTGCGTACTGCGAGCCTTCGGGCAGTGCTCGAAGCAGCGAGAGTGCATACGGCTTTATCACAAAAAGCTCGTAGGGAAGAAAAGAGTTGAGCTTTATATCGGCATTATCGGAAAACGGCAATATATTTATATCTTCGTTGCGGGCAACATTTCTCCAAAGTGTGAATGTGTACTCGGGGGCCGCGGCGCGGAACAGGTAATCGCGCACAAGCCGGCGCAGAAAGCGCACTTTGCGGCTCGAGAAAAACACGCCGTTTACCGTCACGTCGTCTGCAACCGAAATATAGATGGATTTGTGGTGATAATGTTTGAAAAGCTCGGTTACCTCGGGATATATGGCCTGAATCCCCTCAAAAAGAACGACGTCATAGCTGGCGGAGTCAAAGTTGTCATAACCTATACGCCTGCCTTCGGTAAAATCGAAGAGCGGCAAGCTCACTGTTTCACCGCTGTTTATTTTTTCGACACACTCTTGCAGCAGCTCGAAATCAATGGCGCGCACCGTCTCAAAATCGGGTTGGTCGCGCCCTTCGGCTTTGGCTTCGGCATACAGTTCCGTTCTATCGCGGAAAAAGTCGTCTATTGAAATAAGCCGCACGCGAGTGCCATAGCTTTCCCAGTCGCGTATCAGGGTCGCTGCGGTTGTAGTTTTGCCTGAACAGGTTGGCCCCGAGAGGGTTACGACTTTCAGCCCCGCCTCCTCGCGGATGGCGCGTGCAACCCGGTCAAGTTCGGCTTCGAATTTTGCTTCACACTGCAAAACAAAGTCCTGCTTGTCGGCCTCGCTTAAAAAAGTCTTACTTACAGTTAACATCTAATGTTTCCGTTTCAAATTCAGAAATTCTCTTGATAAAATTTGCGGATTTTGTCGTATAGGGAATTCATTGCTTCGGGGTCTTTATCCATGGCGAGATACTCGTATGGATATTTTGGCACCGCAACGCGCTGGATGCGGCTGCCGTTTCTCGGGACAAGTTTTGTAATCCCGCCCGCGCCGGCGGCGAACACGCTGTGCAGCTCTTCCATCATGATAATGTTGTAAAGACCCTCGTGACCGCGCAGCGCGAACCCCACATTTTCAAGATTGCCGACCGTGTTCTTTTGCCTGTAAATATAGTATGGCACATATCCGGCATTTTTTGCTTTAAGCTGTGAATAATCGACGCTCTTTGACGTTTCGCCGCCGTTGCGAAGATAAAGTTCGGTGCAGTCGCGGATAAGGTCGGCAGATTTTTTGACACAAAATGTGTGGAAAGTCACATTTTCCGGCCGCAGCTTTAGCACCGCGTCGACACTGCGCGAATAGCTTGAGAAGCGTTCGGACGGCAGCCCTGCTATAAGGTCGCAGTTGATGGTCTTTATCCCGCCCTCGCGCGCAAGCGAAAAAGCGCGGTAAAAGTCCTCGGCGGTGTGCCTGCGCCCGATACCTTCGAGTATGGCGTTGTTGAGGGTCTGGGGGTTGATGCTGATGCGCGAAACACCGCAGTTATTTGCGACCGCTATTTTTTCGGCTGTTATGGTGTCGGGGCGTCCGGCCTCAAGCGTCAGCTCGCGCAGCGAAGCCTGGTCAACATGCCGGGCAATCCGCTCGAGCAGTGCCGAAAGTTGGTCGGCGGTCAGAATGGTCGGCGTGCCGCCGCCGATGTAAACCGTCACCACGCGCAACCCAAGCTCGCCGATAAGCGCAAACATGTCGTCGATGTCGCGGTACAGCCGCTCGAGATAGTCGGGGATAAGCGAAAGCAGCCGCTTTGTGGAATAAGAAACAAAAGAACAATAAGCGCAGCGCGTAGGGCAGAACGGGATGGAGATATACACGCTGCACATGTCGTCGTCGAGTGTTTTGGCTATATTGTATTCGTTGCGGGCGATGGTGGTCAGCAGAGCCGCCTTTTTGGGATTTATAAGGTAATTTGCCGCAAGCTCGCGTGTGGTGGACTTGTCGTCCAGCCCGCGCTCGATGTATTCTTTTGCGATTTTTGCGGGTCTGACACCGGTAAGCAGCCCCCATGCCGGCGTGATGCCGAACAGCTTTCGGCCGGCATCGAGCATGGCGGCGCCCAGTGCAATATTGTCGGTGCGGCGACGGCTCAACGCACCGCTGTCTTCATATTGCATGAAGACCTCGGCATACGACTCGCCGGCCTCGGTTTTGATTTTGGCGGTGGCGCGCACTCCGCTTTCAACTTCGGTCAGCGTCATTTTCACGACCGGAGTAGAGGGTGTTACCGGCTCCGATTCGGAAAACTTTGCGGTGGGGAAGAAGAGGAGACAAAGTGTTTGCGCATAGTATTTATTTACATTACCTTCGGTAATCAGTTTCATCGTTTATTATACCAGAAAAATAAGACAAAAAGACTATTTAAGGCGACGGCTGTCGAGCACCAGCGTAACCGGGCCGTCGTTTTTTATGGAGACGAGCATGTCGGCCCCGAAAATTCCTTTTGCGGCGGGGACCCCGGCCTCGGCAAGCGAGCTGCAGAATCTCTCGAACAGTGCATTGGCTTCATCCGGCGGTGCAGCGCCGAACCAGTCTGGACGGTTGCCGCGCGTGTAGTCGGCGATAATGGTGAAATTGGGCACGACCAGCGCCGACCCGCCTATATCTATGACAGATTTGTTGAGCTTGCCGTTTTCGTCGGAGAAAACGCGCAATTTTGATATTTTGGCCGCAAGTTTGTCGGCGTCCGCCTCGGTGTCGCCGACGGCCACTCCTAAAAGTATAGCGCATCCGGCTGCGCACTCGCCGACAACCTTGCCGTCTACGGTTACCGACGCTTCGGTGACGCGCTGAAATACCGCTACCATGCACGCTTCTCCTTTCTGCGGCGCAGATAAAAGTGGCCGCCCAGCGATATTGCTGCTATAGCCGCACCGACAGAAACTCCGATTGCCACTCTTTTGCGGAAAGCCGCATAAGAGAAGCGTTCGTCGGTGTTTATATTATACTCCCTTGCATATTCGGCGGCATATTCGTTGTCGGAGACATCGAGTGTCAGCCGCTCGCAGGTCATAAACGCGTCGTGTCCAATCTCTTTGACCGACGCGGGGATATACAGATGCTCAAGCATTATACAGCCCTCAAAAGCAAAATCTCCGATAACTTCAAGCGTATCGGGAAGTGTTACGTCCGAAAGCACCCGGCAGTTTCGCAGTACGGCGGGCGGAAGCTCTGTTATGCCGCGCCCGAACTTTATCGAACGCAGGTTCGGACATGACGAAAAAGCCGCTCGTCCGATTTCTGTGACGGAGTCGGGTAACACTACCGACGTGACGATTGTTTTTCCGAAAAAAGCGCCTTCGCTGATGGCGCGCACGTTGCCGCCGTCGATAATCGATGGAACGGTCACATTGAGCGATGTGCCGTTGTAGCCGACGACAATAATATCGCCGGTTTCGCTGCCGTCATCGTCAATATAAGGCAGATAAAGGATTCCGCTTTCGGTTTCTTTGACGGCGACATCGAAATATTTGCTGTATTTGGGCGGTCTCGTTTTCTCTGTGCTTTTGTCGGCGACCGCGGGTTTGTCCTCTTCCTCTGCCACACCGCCGCCCGGCAGGACGGTGTCAAAATACTGCTCGGGGTCGCCCTGTTTGTTTAGTCTCGCGCCGCACGAAACACTGGCGAGCGCGGTGACCGCCGCGATTATTGCAAGTATTGCACGTTTCATATCTCAATATCCTCAAGCGTAAACGCTTTTCTCCGGGACTTGTCACCGTCATGCTCGGTTTCGACTTCGGGGGGCAGGTTTTCGCCGTTGTAGGCGGTTTTGAGCGTCACGACGCCGCTTCCCACAATCTCGGCAAAGGTCGCGTCCGGGTTTTGCAAAAGAATGTTAAGCACCTGCATGTAGTCGCGGATGATCTCGCGCGGGGTTATCATGGTGTCGGCGCCCGCACGCGCAAGGCAGATTTTGAGAAATTCGACCTGCTCTTCGGTTGTCACGCGCGGCTCCCACGAGTAGGCCTGGGCATGCAGCTTTGTGATACGCGCTATGAGCGCAAAAAGCTCGTCGTCCGACAGCCTGCGCAGTCTTATCACCGGCCCGAGCATGTTGCGATAGCCGGCACCCGAAAATCTGCTGTCCGCAAGACGCGAGCGCAGCGCCTCATAGCTGAACAGGCCCCGCCGCGTGTCTTCGAGAAACTGTGGCGTTCCGCCGAGTATCATGGCGAGACCGGGCGCGCGTCCTCCCAGCGCGTCGTTGAACATCGAAAGCAATTTTTCATAGTTGTTTTCACGCGAGATGCGGTTGGAGATTTTATACAGGTTGACGCACTCGTCTATGAAAACGACAAGGCCGCGGTAGCCAATCTTGCGCACAAATACCGCAAGCAGTTTTACATAATCGTACCAGTTGTCATCATTTATTATATCACCGACCCCGAGTGCCGAGCGAGCTTCGGTTTTGGTGGCAAACTCGCCGCGCAGCCAGCGCAGGCATGCCGAGCGTTTTGCCTCGGCTTCGTCCGAATCAAAGCGCGACGCTTCGTAATATAGTGTCAGCACGCGCGCGAAATCAAAACCGCCCACATGGCCTTCAAGCTCTCGGCCGAGCACATAGACACGCGCTTTCAGCTCGGCGTCAAATTGCGGGCTGGCAGGTTCCAGCCCCGATGCGGCAAGCTCCGAGCGAAGCTCGGACAGCCACTTTGAAACTATAATCGTCAGTGCCCCGCCATCAGGCGCGGCTTTCGACGAAAGGTTTTTAATCAGCTCGCGATAGGTCGCGACGCCGGTGCCTTTGCCGCCGCAAAAGCGGCGCTCGGGCGAAAGGTCGCAGTCGGCGCAGACAAAACCCCGCTCGACGGCATAGCTGCGTATAAGCTGCATAAGGAAGCTCTTTCCGCTGCCGTACTTGCCAACTATAAAGCGCATGGAGCTGCCGCCTTCGTTGATAAGCTCGAGGTCGCCGAGCAGCGCGGCAATCTCGTCGGAGCGGCCAATTGCAATGTAAGGTGCGCCCGTGCGGGGAACGACGCCTGCTGCGATAGAGTTCATTAAAGAATTAAGTATTCGTTTCGGTATTTTCTGTTCGTCCATTTAACTCTCCGCTGCTGTTAGGGCGCGCAGCCAAAATGTTCGTCAAGTTCGGCGACATAGTCGTCGACGATTTGCCATCCGCCGGGCCCGCCCGGCTCGGCAGCGATGTCGCCGATTATATCATAAGCATACTCGTTGAGTTTTTCCACAAGCGTTTCGGGCATAAGATTCATGCTTTCGGCAAGCGCCGAAAAGCTTTGCGTGTTGCCGTCGCGCAAAAAAACGTATGCGTGGCGATATCTTTCAAATTCCGGGCGGTCGCCGGCGCCTTCATGCAAAGAGACATCCCGCTCGCCGGTCGGCTGAATTGTGCCGGAGACGGGGCTGTCTTTGCCGGTATCGGTTTCATTTTCCGCTGTGGCCAAATCTGCTGAATTTGCGGTGCCAAGGGTATCAACCGCAGCATGTGTGACACCGCCCGGCGCGCTTTTACCGTCGAACTCGGTGCTATGGTCGTCGAAAGCGTCGACGAGCAGCCGGGTGGTCTCCCAGGAGCGGCGCTCAAGCTCAAGCGCCGCCTCCGGCGACAGTCCTTTGCTTTCGGCTTCGTAAAAGCGCTCGTATTCCGGGGCCTTCTCCGCTTTTTTCTTCCGCTTTTCGCGAAGCGGCGCGAAATACTCGGCTATTAACGCTTTTGCTGCTGCGGGCAGATTGGGCGTGCCCAGCCGCGATTTTACGCCTATCATCGCGCGCACATTGTTTTCGGCGTACTTTACCATGTCGGTGACTATATAGCGCAGCTCGGGGGAACGAGTGCACGAATAGTAGTGCACCTCGATTTTGCGCTTTATCTCATACGCGCAAAGCGCGCCGGAGTATGCGTCGCGAATGACGCGCTGCCGCGTTCCGTAGGTTCTCAGCGCCGAGCAGATCAGATTAGTTTCGGGAGACTGTGTATACTCGACGGCGGGTTCTGCCGACTCAAGTTTGCGGCAGGCATAGAGAAACGCGCCGATGATATGCTCTTCAAACAAATGCCGGTTTTCGTCGGCGAGATATTTGCTGCGACGCCAGTCATAGCCCGAATTAAAATTAAGCAGCGCCTCCGCAAGGGGCAAATCGGAGCCTTTTGTACAGCCGACGTAAAACTCTTTAAACCGCGAGGCGGATATAATTTGCGGGTAAATAGGCGCAAGCCGCTCGTAGGGCAGCGGCAACCGGTGGATAAGACAGAGATCGCACACCCATTCGGCAAGATACCTGTCAAGCCGCGGGTGCCGGTCGCGATAACCGAGCCATACATCGCAAAGCTGCTGGAGCACCTGTTCGGGCTCGAGCATGTCCGTCAGGTTGATAAGCTCATAAATATAAAGCATCACATACCCGAAGTCGGTGGCGGGATACTTGCCTTCGCGCACCAGCGAACGCCAGTAAAAATACCATGCAAGCTGGTCGGCGCTGAGCTGAACATACTGCGGCATAAAAGAGAAAAAGGGCGCCGGTGGGCATTCCTGTGCCGGAAAGTCTAAATATCGGCGCGCATCACTGCGGAAGCGCTCGTAAAACGTATAGGGTGAGGGCCAATTTGAAACCCGCACCTCCGAAATGAGCTTGTTGTCGTCCGGCGTGTAGCAAAGATACGGCTCGGAATTTTGCATCATGTTCGCACGACGGGGTATTTTTTCGCCTGTATCATACGATTCCCACGGGCTGATGCCCGGCGGCTGTGTCACTTGCGGCTCGTCATGACTACTGTTGCCCTCGGCGCCTGCCGACCGCACGTCTTTTTCCTCAAGACGCTCCGCCGCTGTTTGCGGAAACGGCTCAATGTCGCTTGCGTGCACGATGAGGCCGTCGCGCATCAGCTCTTCGAGCGTAGGTTTACGCCCGGCGCTGTCTTTTTGAGGCTTTGGCGAGCCTCTGCGAAAGCGCATGCTTTCCCGGTCGGCGGGCGGGCGGGGAACTTTTCCCTCGCTTTCGGCCGGGCAGCTCTCATCGTTTGAGATGTGCAGCAAAGTGGTGCCTGTGTCATGCGCAAAACGGCGCAGTTTACGCTTGGGACGGGTAAATTCGATGTCCCAAAACTCGCTGTCCCGATTTGGTCGGCGGTCCTTTTCGTCCACGCAGCGGCACCTCGCTTTACTGTAATAGCCATCTTATCATATTATTTTAGCACTCCGGGCTATTGTTGTCAACAAAACCGCGGAAAATGTACGCACGGGCAGGCCATGCAGAAATATCGCATTTCTATCCGGCGCATTTATGCCATTTTTATACATGGTTCTTGTAATAGACGTGAGTACAAGCTATAATAATAAAAAATGCAAATATAACGAGGTGATAGTACAATGCCGGTCGTAAGTGCAGTTATGGTTCCGCATCCGCCGCTTATCGTGCCGGAGGTTGGGCGCGGCGAGGAGCGGCGTGTATCGTCCACTATCGCAGCGTACGGCACCGCGGTGAAGTTTTTGAAAGATTCGCAGCCGGACACACTGGTTATCACAACTCCGCACAGCCTGTTTTATGTCGACAGGTTTCACATATCGCCCGGCGAGTCGGCAAAAGGCAGTTTTGCGGCGTTCAGAGCGCCGGGTGTCAAAATAAGCGTCGACTATGACACCGAGTTTACGCTTGCGCTGCGCGATGCGGCGGTTAAAGCCGGTTTGCAGGTCGACACTTCTGCCGAGCGCGACCCGTCGCTCGACCATGGCACGATGGTACCGCTCTATTTTGTCGAGAAAGCCTACAGGTTTGGCAAGCTGCCGAAAATTGTGCGAATCGGTCTGTCCGGACTCCCGCTGTCCGACCATTATCGGCTGGGCATGCTCGTATCCGAGGTTGCCGACCGACTGGGGCGGCGTGTCGGATTTATCGCAAGCGGCGACCTTTCGCACCGTCTGCGTGAGGACGGCCCGTATGGCTTTTCACCCGAAGGCCCGCAGTACGACGACAGGATAATGAATGTGATGGGAGATGCCAATTTTGGCGAGCTGTTTGATTTCGGCGAGGCTTTTTGCTATGCGGCGGGCGAATGCGGGCACCGCTCGTTTACGATTATGGCCGGCGCACTCGACAGACGCGCGGTGAGGGCAGAGCGGCTGTCATACGAAGGCCCGTTCGGGGTCGGATATGGCGTTTGCATCTTCGAGCCAGGTGATGCCGACCCCTCGCGCTGCTATCTGGAGTGCATGACAAACACATCGCCCGCGCGCGGGGCCAGCGAAAGCAGCAACCCGTATGTCAGGATCGCAAAGCTTGCCGTTGAAACCTTCGTCCGTGAGGGTAAGCGCGCCCGGCTACCCGACTGGCTGCCGGCAGAGCTGCTCCAGCGCCGCGCCGGTGTGTTCGTGTCGCTGCATATCAGGGGCAGTCTGCGCGGCTGCATCGGCACAATAGGGCCGACCACAAATTCGATTGCCGAGGAGATAGTGCAAAATGGCATCAGCGCCTGTTCGCGCGACCCGCGATTTGACCCCGTCAGACCGGAGGAGCTGCCGATGCTCGAATACAGCGTCGACGTGCTCGGCGAGCCCGAAAAGATAGACTCGCCGAGCGAGCTTGACCCCAGCCGTTACGGCGTAATAGTTGAAAGCGGTTTCAAGCGCGGGCTGCTGCTGCCCGACCTCGACGGCGTCGACACCGTCGAAAAGCAGATAGACATCGCGCGCCGCAAGGCGGGAATAGGGCGCAGCGAGCCTGTTACACTCTATCGATTTGAGGTAGTTCGGTATGTCTGACGTCGTCTGTCATGTATGTTTCAGGCACTGCAAGCTCAAGGAAGGTGACATCGGGTTTTGCGGTGCGCGTGCCTGCAGGGACGGCAAGAGCGTTTGCGACAATTATGGCAGGATAACCTCGATTGCGCTTGACCCCGTCGAAAAAAAGCCGCTCGCCCGTTTCATGTCCGGTAAAATGGTGCTGTCGGTCGGAAGCTATGGCTGTAATATGAACTGCCCGTTCTGTCAAAACGACTCGATTTCGCGCGCCGACGCGGAAAGCGTGCCCTGGCGCTATCTGGCTCCCGACGAGCTTGCCGCGCTTGCAAAAGCCAGGCAGCCCGACGGCAACATCGGCGTCGCGTTTACCTTCAACGAGCCCATGATAAGCTGGGAGTATGTGCGCGACGCAGGCGCGGCTGTCAAAGCGAAAGGGATGGCAAACGTAGTCGTGACCAACGGCGCGGTATCGCAGCCGGTGCTTGAGGAGGTTTTGCCGTATATCGACGCGTTCAACATCGACCTCAAGTGCTTTACTGCCGAAGGCTATAAAAAACTGGGCGGCGACTTCGAGATGGTGCTCGCATTTATTGCCGCCGCGGCAAAAAGCGCGCATGTCGAGCTTACAACGCTTGTTGTGCCGGGCATAAGTGACACCGAGCAACAGGTCAGAGAGCTTGCGTCGTGGGTCGCCTCGCTCGACAGGTCTATCCCGCTGCATATAACCCGCTTTTTCCCGCGCGGCAGGTATCGGGACAGGCAGCCGACGCCGGTGCAGACGCTTTACAGGCTTGCGGAGGTCGCACAGGAAAAGCTGGACACAGTAATTGTTGGCAACGTTTAGGCGATATAATCAAAAAAGCCGGGAGTCGCGTGATTGCGATTCCCGGCATATTTGACCGATTTATTTTCTGAAGCAGTCGCTGCAGTAAACGGGGCGGTCGGTTTTGGGCTCAAACGGTATCTTGCACTCCTTGCCGCAATCGGAGCAGACGGCGTCGAACATCTGACGTGCGGGCTTGCCCTTTTTGGCGTCGCGGCATGTTTTGCAGCGCTGCGGTTCGTTTGCGAATCCCTTTTCGGCGTAAAACTGCTGCTCTCCAGCAGTAAAGGTGAAATTGCTGCCGCAATCGCGGCAAACGAGAGTTTTGTCTTTGTACATACTATACCTCAACTAAAATTGTGCTGCGCGGCTTTGACTTGCGCAGCACGACTGGTCTATTATATGCTATTGGTGTATATAAGTCAATGATTTTTCAAAAAATAAATTTGTTAATTAACTGTAAATATTAGAAAAATCGATTGAACTTCAATATTTTATACGTCAAACTAAAGTGTAGTATCTAAAACGGAGGTATGTATGTCCAAAATTATCAGATCCATCTCGGGCGTACTGAGCGGTGCGGGACGCGCGGCAAAAGCGTATCCGACGACCGTCGGATGCGCCACAGCGTTTGCATTGGTCTGTATTCTTCAAATTCAGTTTGACCTGTCAAAATATAACTTTCCTTTAAGTTGCCTTTTGTGGGCGCTGGCGCTTGGCGCGTTTGCCGGCATGACGGCAGTCGCGGCAGCACAGACTTACTATGAGTCAAAAAACGCGCCGCTTGCCTCCAATCTCATCGCGCTTGGCGTTGCGATAGCGGCATTTGCCGCGCTGTATATAGCCGGCGGCTCTGCCGGCGAAGTGTCGGAGCGAGCGGCAATGCGGGTTCTGGCAGCGATATTCGTTTCGCTTGTTGCTTTCGTGATGATTGCCGGCAGGCGCTCTGACGAGACGGATTTTGTGCGCGCGCTGTTTATGGCGCACAAGTCGTATTTCATCGCGCTGTTGTACGGCCTTGTGGCGCTTGCCGGCGCGAGCGGGGTTGCCGGCGCGGTGGAAGGGCTTATCTACCCGGATATGAGCAACAAGGTCTACGGCTATATCACGACACTATCCGGTCTTTTGGCGTTTCTGCTGTTCGTCGGTTACTTTCCCCCGCTTAGGGAAGGGCAGGCGCCGGAGCGTCGCGAGCGTGCCCAGCATAAACCGCTTTTTATAGTTGTGCTGTTTAGCTATATACTGATACCCATAATGCTTGCGCTCACCGCAGTGCTGCTTATATGGGCACTGCTCAACCTTTTCGGTGTGACCGATTCCAACTTCGAGCAGCTTGCGGCTGTCACAGCGGCGTATACAATCGGCGGGCTGTGGCTGCATGCCATGACCTCGGACGACGATTCCGGCGTGACGCGCCTTTATCGCTCGGTCTACCCGATAGCCGCTCTCGTGATACTTGCATTCGAGGCATGGGCGGTCATAGTGCGACTTATGGAAAGCGGACTGAAAACGACCGAGTATGTTTTCATTTTAATCTGGGTGCTCGCGGCTGTCGGCAGCATACTGCTTTTGACAATGCGCGGAGAGCGGCGCGTGGAAGCTCACCGGTCACTGGCTATTGTCGCCTGCGTGCTTGCTGTGATAGCCGTGCTGCCGGGGATGGGCTATATAGACCTGCCGGTCACTGCGCAGCTCGTGCGGCTCGAGACGCTGCTCGAGCGCGAGGGCATGCTTTCCGGCGGCAAGCTGACGCCTGCGGCCGTCGAGCCGGACGCGGCGACCCGCGCGGCGATAACCGACGCGGTGGACTTTCTTGCATACTCGGATGGCAGTCTGCCCGAGTGGTTTGACGACAGTATGTCACACGGCGAGGTGTTCCGCGAAAAGTTCGGGTTCGACAAGCTCTGGATATACGACGACGGCAGCACGTCCGACGAGCAGTACGGGCGCGGGCTGTACCTTTTCGCCGAACCCGATGCCATACCGGTTAGCGAGTATGACTGGGCACTGTCGCTTGCCGGGCGATTTGCCGACGTTGTCGTTACAACCAATCGCGGGGAATATGCGTTTGTGTGGCTAAACCCCGATAACGGCGGCAGTCCGATGATAAGAATAACTCTCGACGGCAATATAATAATCGAGCAGTCGCTTGGCGAATTTATTGCACAGCTTAGCGAAAAATATCCTGCCGGAAGCGAGAAAAGCACCATAGCGCAAAGCGAACTTATGATCAGGCTCGAAAGCGAGGAAATATCGGCGCTTTTGACGCTGTCGGAAGTCTCGATAACCGAGCATAAAAACGGCGAGCGCAGCGTATGGGCAACCCCGTCACAGATTTTTGTGAAAGAAAAATAGAAGCCGCCGGTATTCGGCAGCATCCATTCCAAAAAGTCAATAGAATTGCATAAAATTAGCCGACGCTGTATTGCGCCGGCTAATTTTTATAGAAGTTTTCGTGCAGCCTGTTTACGAGCTTCAGCACATTTCTTATGTAGGTGTCAACTTCGCTTCCGCCTTGGTCAAGGTCGGTGAGTATCACGACGACATAGGGGTTTTTGTCAAAAACTATCCCCATGTCGTGATATGCCCCTATATCCCAGCCGTATTTGTTTGCAACGGGTTTACCGGGCACGGCGGCGGGAATCATGACGCGGTGGTTGCTGCGCGTCATTGCGTCGTACATGAATTGCGAAAACGGCGAGTCGCTTCTGATGAACTCGTAAATCTCAGTCAGTACCTTGCCTCCGTCGGAGGCTGTCATTGTGGAAAGATCCTTTCTCATTGCGGAGGTGCCCAGCCTCGAGGCAAGTGCGCGGAACTCTGCTGTGCTGTATTTTTTCTTGAGTTGGTCAAAAGCGACGTTGTCGCTGTGCGTGAGCATAAGCTCGATAAGCTGCAGGTAGGTGTACTCGGTGCCCTCGGGCTGCTTTACTATTATGCCAGAACCTTTCTGCGCGTCGGAGGAAACATAGGTGTAGGTTTGGTCAAAATTATAGACGCGCTCGGCAGACTCGTCGGCGGAGCGTGCCAGCTCGGCGGTCGCCGCCTGCAGCAGTGAAAGTGCAAAAGGCGCTTTCAGACAGCTTGCACTGTAAAAAACTTCGCTGTCGTTATAAGAATATGTATACCCGTGCGTGATGTCCTGGTAGTAAAGCGCTATCCTGGGATATTCCTCTGTAATCTTTTCGATTTCTTCGCCCGCCTCGTCGGTCTCGACCGTTTTGAGCTGTTTCATCGGCGCGCCCGAGCGCAAAAGGTTTTCAAGCTCCTCGATTATTGCAAACTGCGCGTTGATGTCGACCTTGTAAACGCGCTCAAGCTTTGCAATATCGTCGTGCAGGCGCGCGATTTCCCGCTGCTTTGCGGCAAGCTCGGATTCAAGCTCTGCGACCTGCTCAAGCAGCATTTTATAGCGCTCGTCAGAGTCGGCAAAAGTGCGGATAAGCTGCTCCCGTTCGCTTTCAAGCGATTCCACTTCGTGCTTGAGCGCGGCAAGCTTGTCCTGCAGCCCCTCGATTTCGGCCTGCGCACTCTCCGATATGTATTCGGCGTCGGATTCGGCTGCCAGATAAGCCTCGGTGGCAGAGCCGTATCGAGCAACAAAAACCAGCGCAACGGCAAGCGCGGCAGTGAAGAGTATTGCAAATAACGCAGTGAGGACGGTAAATGTCGGGTTGTAAAGCGGTCTTCGCCTGTTCATCACGTTTTCTCCTATGGCTGCGGTTAAAGCTCGCCTTCGGCATGTCGCGTGACATGGCAGCCAACATTGACCGCGACCGGCAGCCCGGCGATATGGGTCGGCCTTGCTATTATATTGACAGCAAGCGCGGTCGTGCGTCCGCCGAAACCCTGCGGCCCGATGCCGGTGGCGTTGATGCGGTCGAGCAGCTCGTCCTCCAGCTCGGCATAACGCTCGTCGGGGTTGCGGTATGTGGTGGGGAGGGTCAGTGCGCGCTTGGCGTCCAGCGCGGCCGACTCAAACGTGCCGCCGATACCGACGCCGACAACTACAGGCGGGCAGGGGTCGCCGCCCGCGCGCAAAACTGTATCAACGACAAAATCCGACACATCACGCGGCGAGGCGGCCGGCGTAAACATTCGGATTGCGCTTTTGTTTTCGCTGCCAAACCCTTTGGGCGCGGCTGTGATGCGCAGCCGGTCGCCGGGTACGATTTTTACATGTATGACAGCCGGCGTGTTGTCGCCGGTGTTTTTACGCGAAAACAGCGGGTCGCCGACAACTGAGCAGCGCATGTAGCCGTCGAGATAAGCCGCCCGCACGCCGGCGTTTATAGCCTCTTCAAAATCGCCGCCGACGATGTGAACGTTCTGGCCCAGCTCGACAAACACGACGGCAAGCCCGGTGTCCTGACATATAGGCACATTATAAGTTTTCGCTGCCTCGATATTTTCGCACAGCCGGCACAATATTTCGCGGCCCAGCGGGTCGGGCTCGGTGCGCGAGGCATCGGCAATCAGCCCGGCAAGCTCGCGGGGAAGGGTATAGTTTGCCTCGATAAAAAGCCGCTTGACAAGGCTCGTGACGTCGCTTGCTTTAATTTCTCTCATTATCACCTAAGTATAAAAGACGTAATAGACTATTGTGCTCCGACACGGCGTTCCCGTATCGGAGCAGACCATTAGACTTTTTCTCCGTCGATCCAAACCGCGGCGGGACTGCTCATGACATTGAGCGGGTCCCCCTGCCATATAGTGAAGTCGGCGTCTTTGCCCGGCTCAAGCGAGCCGACGCGGTGGTCGATGCCGAGTATCTTCGCGGGATATAAAGTGATGGCGCGCAGCGCGGCTTCGCGATCCATGCCCGCACGCACCGCAAGCGCAGCGCAAAGCGGGAGATACTGCAGAGGTATGACCGGATGGTCGGTGGTAATGCCGACAAGCACGCCCGCGCGGTCGAGAATACCCGGGTTTTCAAACGACAGCGAGCGCAGCTCGGGCTTCGAGCGGTCGGACAGATTGGGACCGGTGAACGCCGTGACGCCCTCCGCAGCAAGAATGTCGGCAATCGATGCGCCGTCGGTGCAATGTACGATTGTGAAACGCAGTCCGAACTCGCGTGCGATGCGGACGGCGGTGAATATGTCGTCTGCGCGATGGGCATGGAAATGGGCGGGAAGCTCGCCGCGGATTACCGGCAGCAGAGCCTCGCTTTTCGCGTCAAAATCGGGTTCGGCAGGCTCATCCGGCTCGTCATCGCCGGTCTGACGCGCTTTTTCAAGCTCTATGTTGTATTTGTCGAGCGCGGCATGGTATTTGTTCCATGCTTCGTCATATTTTTTCGCTTTTTGGAGATATTCGCGGATAATGGATGCGGTCGCCATGCGCGTTTCGGGCGTTTGGTTTTTGCCGTGATAGACGTTTTTGGGGTTTTCGCCGAGCGCAAACTTCATGGCGACGGGCGCGACCACAATCATGTCGTCGATGCGTCTGCCGACGGTTTTGATGGCCGCAAACTGCCCGCCGATGGGGTTTGCGCTGCCGGGGCCGGCTGCGACGCAGGTGATACCGCCGGCTCGAGCTTCCTCGAAACAGCGGTCGAGCGGGTTAATGGCGTCTATGGCGCGCAGTTGAGCCGTGCAGGGATCGGTGCATTCGTTTACGTCGTCGCCTTCGAAAGTGAGCGAATCCTCGCAAAGCCCGAGATGGGTGTGACCGTCGATAAAACCGGGGTAAACGGTGGCGTCGGGGCCGTAAAGCTGTGCCGCGTCAATTACCTCGCAGTCGCCCGAAATGTCCGGTTCGCCCGGGCCGATTGCGGTGATTTTGCCACCGGAGTATGCGAGGTATCCGCACTCTATGTTTCCTACCTCCGGTGACATGGAATAGATTGCGATGTTTTTTATGATTGTAGTTTTCATGCCTTATCCTAAAATCCTATGGTGAAAGTTTATTTTTTAACGAGATGAATTTTGGTCAAGCGCGGCCGATCTCCGCAAGATATTTGCCTGCCGAGGCTGCGGCAAGTGCGCCGTCGGCTGTGGCGGTAACAATCTGGCGCAGAGGAGTGTTGCGAACGTCGCCGGCCGCAAATATGCCGGGCACCGAGGTGCGCATGAGCGCGTCGACCTCGATGCTGCCGTCCGGCGCGAGCGCAAGGGTGCCTTCGGGGATGAAAGAAGTTATGGGCGCGCTGCCTATTGCAATAAACACTGCCGAGACGGGGATTGAGATTTCGCTGCCGTCTGCGCGGCGAACGCGAACCGACTCGACGCGGTCGCTACCTTCAATTGCCGATACCGTCGCGCTGAGCACAAGCTCGACGTTTGGCTTTGATTTTGTGCGCTCGACGTTGATGGCGGAGCCGCGGAATTCGTTTCTGCGATGGATGAGATATACTTTACTGCAAATCTCCGAAAGGTACTGCGCTTCCTCGAGCGCGGTGTTGCCCCCTCCGCAGACGGCGACATCCATGCCTTTGAAAAAACCTCCGTCACAGGTCGCGCAGTATGAAACGCCGCGCCCGGTGAATTTGTCCTCGCCGGGCACGCCGAGCTTGCGGTTTTCCGAGCCGCTGGCAACAATCAGCGCATGGCAGCTATAGCTGCCCGATTCGGTTGTGACTGTTTTCAGAGTCTCCTGAAGCGAAAGTCCCGTCACCTGCTCGTAAACAATGTTTGTGCCGGCCTCTTCGGCCTGGCTGAGCATTGTCATTGCGAGGGAAGGGCCTTCGGTGCCGGGCGCACCGGGATAGTTGTCTATTTCGAGCGTCACGTTGAGTTTGCCGCCGGGCATCCCGCCCTCGAAAACGGTTACGGAATAGCCCGCGCGTCGGCAGTACAAAGCGGCGGTTAGGCCTGCGGGGCCCCCGCCGATTATGATTACGTCGCTGTGTCTGTCCTTCATTTTTCTTTTCTCGCGCTTTAGTCTGCTTGGTATTGTATTATTTGTCGTTGTAAAAAATAATCTCGTCAGGCATACAATATCCGAGTTTCTCCCGCGCAATCGAGATTATGTAGTCTTTGTCGAACGGGCTGTTAAGCCGTTCCGCAAGTCCCTCGTTGTATTCCTCCTGCTCCTCGATTATCGCCTGAAGCTCGTCCCGCTGACGGCGCAGTTCGTTGAAATCAAACTGCAGCTTGATAATCGTAACCGCGCAAAAACTCACAAACGCGAGCACCGCGGCTTTTATAAATATATTTGAATACTTATGTTTTTTCATTTCATACGGGAATTATTTATACAGCAGTTTGTTGTACCGTAAGAGCGTTCGTTTTGTATATGCATGCAGCAAAAGGTGCCTTGCTGCGTGTTTTAGACGTGAGCAGGCGGCTTTCACAATCTTTGCAAGCGGGGATAATAATAGGCCGAGAAACCGCACAACTTGCCGAATCAGCCGGCGGACAAACGCAATGACGGTGTCGGCGACAAGCATTACAAGGCGCCCTATCGTAAAATAGTAGGCGGCAAAGCCGCAAAGCATAAACGCAATTGCCGAAAGGCGAATTCGACCCGAGTTAAACTTATAGAAAAATATCGCCGATGCCGCGGTCACGATGAGGAAAAACAGGATGTCCTGAAAAAAAATAATAACAACGGAAACAAAAGACCTGTCGGCGACCTGCGATGCGCGTCGCAGTACCCGAAACACGTCGTATAATATTCCAAACGCACAGCCCAAAGCCGCCGCATACAAAAACAGGGCGGCAAGTTCGGTATGCTCGATGTATGTAACAATACCCATTATTTGTCCGAGCCAAATAAGCGGCGTTTTGCGGGTTTGGAAATCTGGTCGGCATAAAACAGGCCGGTGATGTTGCCTTCGACAATCAGTTTGCCTTCTTCAAGCTCGAGTTTGACAATGTTCAGGTTCTCGCCGTCGATGGAGAGCTCGCCGAGCTCGGTGCGCAGTGCTATGGTGCGGTCATCGAAACTTATAACGGCGGTCACACCGTCGAGTGTTGCGCGGCTTCGGTTGTTAATTATCAAATTATGCGAGCCGGAGGTGTTGTTCATCTTGTCATACCGTACCTTTCCTCGGCAGAATAATACCTTTGTGCAATGCATTTATATTCGCGCACGGCGCGCGGTATGACTTGTTTGACGGCTCGGCAATTGTGGCAGTTGCGCCTTTGACCGGCGGGAAGGCGTTTACTCGAGCACCTCGTACATGCCTGCGGCTTCGTCTTTACCGGCGTGCTCGCGGATGTCCAGAACCCGCACACGCAGCTTGCGTGAGCCGAACGAGATTTCGATTATGTCGCCCGCCTTCACATCATACGATGCCTTGACAACCCTGCCGTTTACTGAGACATGTTCGTTGTCGCAAGCCTCGTTTGCGACAGACCGGCGTTTTATCAGCCGGGATATTTTAAGAAATTTGTCGATTCTCATAAAACTCTGTTCCTGTAAAAATGGGCAGCTTATTCGCTGATGGGGAAAAGCAAAAGCCTTTCCCCGATGACACCAGCACGCGGGGCCACTTTTGCGATGCACTGCCCTTAGCGTTTCAAGCTTTCCTTGAGCGTCTTGCCCGCACTAAAGGAAACGTGCTTTGACTCTGCGATTGTCATCGGCTCACCGGTGTAGGGGTTGCGTCCGACATGCTCTGCACGCGTTTTGACCTCGAATGTGCCGAAACCGACAATCTGCACTTTTTCGCCCGATGCCAAAGCGGACATAATGGTTTCTATAACCGCGTTGACGACCGCATCGGAATCTTTTTTTGTCATGCCGGTTTTTTCGGCAACTGCGGAGATTAGCTCGGATTTTGTCATATTTGTAATCCTTTCAGAGTTTTTGATTTCAATGTATAGTGTATCATCTTTTGGCTTTTTTATCAAGAGCTTTTATAAATTTTAGCGGTTTTTTCACTATTTTTTACAGCCTGCCGCCGTGTGTAAAGCCAAATTGCTTACAGGTCCCAAAGCTGTCGATTTATGGCGCTTTCAAGAGAGCTGCCGGCAGCTCGCGCCTTTCACCGGATGCGCCCGTATCAAGCAAAGCCGGCGTTTTTCGCTTTGTCCCGCACCGCCTGATGCAGCGACGAAAGATATGTCCGGCGGCTCCGAACCGGATGTGAATTACTTGTATTTATCGGTAAACCTTTCGCATGCATCATAAAGTGCCTGTTCGGGGTCGACGCCGTGTCGTTTTGCCGAGGCGGCAATCTCAAACAGCATATCGCCGAAATGGTCATGGAGGCTGTCGTGGTCAGCCTGCCCGGCACCGGAGACGGCATCGGAGGGAGCATATACCCCCGCCGACATAGCTTTTCCGGCAAGTTTTGCGGCGCGCATCAAAGCGGGAAGCGCGCGCGATATGCCGGAAAGCTCCTCGCCCAGCGTGGACTGCTCTTTTGTAGAGCGCTTGATGGCGTCCCAGTTTACAATGACCGCATCTGCGGTTTCGGCGACAGCCGCGCCGTCGCGCACCTCGGTGACGACATCCTCGTTTTCTTCGCTTGTGCCGAAAACGTGCGGATGGCGCACGACCAGCTTTCGGCAAACCTCGTCGACAACATTGGCAAACGTAAACTCGCCCGCCTCCTCGGAAATGCGCGCGTGAAACACTACCTGCAGCAACACGTCGCCCAGCTCCTCGCACAGCATGGCGGGGTCGCGGTTATCGATTGCCTCGACTGCCTCGTAAACTTCCTCTATAAAATTGCTTCGTATGCTCTCGTGCGTCTGCTCGATGTCCCAGGGGCAGCCGCCCGGCATGCGGAGTATAGCCATAATCTCGAGCAGGTCGTCTGTTGTATAGCGCTCTTTGTTTTTCAGAGCCGCCGCTCTTTTGCTTATACTCATATATCGCGTTCTCCCAAAATGTCTCTGTAGTGGCGATAAAAATGCTCAAAGTTGCCCGCATCCAGCGCGTCGCGGATTTTCTGCATCAGCTCGTTGTAGAAGTAAAGGTTATGCAGTACGCTCAGGCGCATGGCAAGCATTTCCTTTGCCTTAAAAAGGTGGCGGATATAGGCGCGGCTGTAGTGCCTGCATGCAGGGCAAAAGCAGCTTTCGCTTATCGGGCTTGAGTCGCAGACATATTTTTCGTTCATGATGTTCAGCTTGCCTTCCCAAGTGAACAGGGTGCCGTGGCGCGCGTTACGGCTGGGCATGACACAGTCGAAAAAGTCGACGCCGCGGTACACAGCCTCAAGTATATTGACCGGCGTGCCGACGCCCATCAGATAGCGCGGCTTGTCTGCCGGCATGAGAGGCTCTACAACCTCTATTATGTGATACATGACCTCTGCCGGCTCGCCGACGGCAAGCCCGCCTATCGCGTATCCGTCAAGGTCAAGCTCCCGGATTTTCTTCATGTGCTCGGCACGAAGGTCGTCGAAGGTACAGCCCTGATTTATTCCCCAAAGCATCTGGTGGGGGTTGACGGTGCCGGGCAATGCGTTGAGCCGCGCAAGCTCTTTTTGGCAACGCACAAGCCAGCGATAGGTGCGCTCGGTCGCCTCTTTAGCGTAGCTGTGTTCGGCGGGGTTTTCGACACACTCGTCGAAAGCCATAGCGACGGTCGAGCCGAGGTTTGACTGGATTTGCATGCTTTCCTCCGGCCCCATGAAGATGGGTCGACCGTCGAGGTGCGAGTTGAAATACACGCCCTCCTCGCGAATTTTGCGGAGCTTTGCAAGCGAAAACACCTGGAACCCGCCGCTGTCGGTGAGAATCGGCCCGTCCCAGTTGAAAAATTTATGAAGCCCGCCAAGCTCGCGGACAAGCCCGTCGCCAGGCCTTATGTGAAGGTGATATGTGTTTGAAAGCACGATTTGGCAGCCGATCTCGCGCAAATCCATGGTCGAAACCGCGCCCTTGATGGCGGCGACGGTGGCGACATTCATGAAAACGGGCGTTTGGATGGTGCCGTGCACGGTTTCAAGTCTCCCGCGTCTGGCGCGGCCTTCCTGTTTCAGCAGTATAAATGACATTTGATTTCCTATTTAAGTCTATATAATGGAATTATGAATTTGTTTTATAAAAGTTATGCGCAAACGCAAATTTAAGCTCGTAAAAACAGCTTTTCGAGCCATGATTTGTCCGCCTCGACAGCGACGGGCCGCCCATGTGGGCAGACGCGGACAGCCGGGTCGGTCAGCACGCGACGCACAAGCCAGTTAAGCGAGGCGGAGCCACCGTCGTTGCGGCCGGCTTTCATCGCGGCTTTGCACGAGGCGGTGTAAAGCGCATGTTCGTACAGAGCGTCGCGCTCAAGGCGCGGAGTGCTGCCGCCTTCTGCAAGCGAGGCGACAAGCGTGGCAAACAGCTCCCCAGCGGCGTCGGCAGGCAGGTCGGACGGAATTTGGATAAGCCCGATTTTCCCGTCCTCAAGTTGGACATAGCCGTATCCGAGCGCATCGAACTCTGACGCAAACTCGGCGACCGCTGCGCGCTCCTGCGGCGAAAGCGTCAGCTCGATAGGTATAAACAGCAGCTGCGCCTGTGTATCGTCCTGACCGTACAGGCGTTTTTTCATGTCCTCGAACAGTACGCGTTCGTGCGCAGCGTGCTTGTCAATGAAAAACACGCGCTCGCCCGACTCCACGATAATATAACAGTTGAAAAGTATGCCCGCAACCCTGAAATGCGGCTCGGTGTCAAAATCTGTCTCGTCATGGTCGTGCGGACTTGTGCCGGGCGAGGGAGTATCGCCGCTTTTATCCGATACGGGCGGCGGCGCGGCAAACGATTCGGCAGTGTCCATGCCTTCGAGCAAATCGTCGAGACGCGGCAGCTCGGCGGATTCGGGCTTTGGCCCTTCGCCGTCCGGTGCGCTTGCGGTGAGATCGGCGCCGGCAAACGTATAGCCCCCGCCGCGGGGCAGGGAGGCGGACGTGTCGGTTTTAATGCCTGCGGGCTTTTCGGCCGATGCGCTTGCGCTTTCGGCAAGCGCGGGCTTGTCATCGGACTCCGCAGGTCTTGTGGCAGCGGGTTTGGATTTGCCTTCGGGTTGCCCGTCAACTATAGTCTCGGTCTCGTCGAGCGATATGGGTGAGGTGTCGCCGTCACGTTCGTTTTGCTCAAGCTTTCCGCTGATAATCTCGGCGACGGCGCCGAGGTCGTCGCCGGTCAACTTGACGCGCGGCGTGGCGAGCTTGACAAGCGGCAGCTTTGACAGCAGCGCGTTGCGCACCGCGCAATATACGGCTTCGAACACGGCGCGCTCGCTTGAAAACTTGACCTCCAGCTTGGTCGGATGCACGTTCACGTCCACCAAAGTCGGGTGGATGCCTACATTGAGCACACAGGCAGGGAACTTGTCGCCGGGTATGTACGATTCAAATGCCTGTTCGACCGCGGTCGAGATTGTCAGGCTCTTGACATATCGGCCGTTGACAAAGATGTTTTGGTAGTTGCGGTTACCCCGCGCCGTTTCGGGCGTGCCGATGAAACCGGTGACATGTATGCCCTCAGTCATCTCGTCCACCGGTACCAGCCGCTTTGCAAACTCTCGACCGAGCACCGCGTAAATGGCGTCCTCGAGCTTGCCGGTGCCTGCGGTATCGAATTTAACGGTGCCGTCTGATATATAGCGGATTGCAATGTCCGGCCGGGAGAGTGCCAGCTTTTCGACTATAGTCGTGACCGCCATAGCCTCGCCGACATCTTTTTTGAGAAACTTGAGCCGAGCCGGCACGTTTGCAAACAGCTCCTCGACAATAACGGTTGTTCCGATGGGGGCGCCGGTTTCGGAGACATGAACCTCGCCGTCGGGCTCGCTTTCAAGCAGCGTCCCGACCTGCTCGTCGCGCGTGCGCGTTATAATCCGCAAGCGGGCAACGCTCGATATGGCGGCAAGTGCCTCGCCCCGAAAGCCCAGCGTCATGATGGACGCAAGGTCGGATGCGTCCGAGATCTTGCTTGTCGCATGGCGCTTGAGTGAAACAGGCACATCCTCCCGCGCTATGCCGCAGCCGTTGTCGGCGACGCGGATGAAGGTTATCCCGCCCCGCTTTATTTCGACGGTTATCTGTGTTGCGCCGGCGTCCACCGAGTTTTCGAGCAGCTCTTTTACCACCGATGCCGGCCGCTCGACAACTTCGCCGGCGGCAATGAGATTGGCAACAGATGTATCAAGAACATTTATCTTGGGCAAGATGGGGCACCTTGCGCCGCGGCGCCGCAACCATTACGGCAGCGCGGCGGCTCTTCCTTTCGATTAGATTTATTCCGCAAGCTTTTTCAGCTCGGAAATCATATTCAGCGCTTCGAGCGGGGTCAGAAGGTCAACGTCGATTTTCAGCAGCTTTTCCCGCACCTCCGCAGCCTTAATATCGTCGATTGTGATTGGCTGATCGTCGGGTACAGGTTCGGGCGGGGGAGCGGTCATGCGTGCACGCTGCTCAAGCTGCTCGAGCACTTCGCGCGCGCGGCGGATAACAAGCCTTGGGACGCCGGCGAGCTTTGCAACCTCTATTCCATAGCTGTCGTCGGTTGCGCCGCGCACTATCTTGCGCAGGAATATGATGTCGTCGCCCTTCTTTTTTGCGGCGATATTGCAGTTGAAAACCCCTTCTACATTGCCTTCAAGGTCGGTTAGCTCATGATAATGGGTGGCAAACAGCGTTTTTGCGCCGATTTTTTTGCCGGCTGTATACTCGGCGACTGCGCGTGCTATCGACATGCCGTCGAATGTGCTGGTCCCGCGCCCGATCTCGTCGTATATGATAAGGCTGCGCCTTGTAGCATGCGCGAGAATATAGGCGACCTCGTTCATCTCCAGCATGAATGTGGAGGTGCCGGCCGCAAGGTCGTCGGATGCGCCCACGCGAGTGAAAATTTTGTCGACGATGCCGATTCGCGCGCTTGACGCCGGCACAAACGAGCCGATTTGCGCCATCAGCACAATCAGCGCTACCTGACGCATATAGGTCGATTTGCCCGCCATGTTCGGGCCGGTAATAAGCATGAGCCGGCTGTGGCCGCAGTCGAGATAGGTGTCGTTTGGCACGAAAGCGCCGTCGGTAAAGCGCTCGACCACGGGATGGCGTCCGTCTTTTATTTGTATGACGTCGCTGTAGTCCACCTCCGGCCGGCAGTATCCGTGTTCGGACGCCACCTCGGCGAGGCTGCAGTAGACGTCGAGCAGCGCAAGCATGGCGGCGCAGCGCTGGATACGCGATGCCTGCATGGCGACGCGCTCGCGCAGCTGGGCAAAAAGTTCAAGCTCGAGCGCGGCAAGCCTGTCCGACGCACCGAGGATGGTCTGCTCGGCTTCCTTGAGCTTTTGGGTGATAAACCGCTCGCCGCCGGCCAGCGTCTGCTTGCGTATGTAGCGGTCGGGTATCTCGGAAAGGTTGGATTTCGACACCTCGATGTAATATCCAAACACCCGGTTATAGCCGATTTTAAGGTTTTTTATGCCCGTCGCTTCGCGTTCCTCTGCGGCGATGCGCTCGATATAGCCTTTTGCGTCGCGCACAATCTCGCGCAGACGGTCGGCCTCCTCGTTTGCGCCGGAGCGGATAAATCCGCCGTCACGTAGCGAAGCGGGCGGGTCGTCGCATATTGTGTTGTCTATGTCCTCGCGCACGTCGGAAAGCTCGTCAAGCGAGTCGCGCAGCGTGCATAGCTCGGGGTCTTTGCAGTCGGCAAGCAGAGCCTTCACCTCGGGCACTGCCGCAATCGAGGCCGAGATTGCCTTCATGTCGCGCGGCCCGGCGGTGTTATAGACTATTTTCGTCGTAAGCCGCTCAAGGTCAAGCACATTGGAAAGATGCTCGCCCAGCTCGCGCCGCAGTATAAACGACGAGGCAAGCTCGCCCACCGCGCCCTGCCTGCGTGCGATTTTGTTGCAGTCGAGCAGCGGCGCTTCAATAAACCGTCGCAAGAGGCGCGCACCCGCCGACGTTTTTGTGCGGTCGAGCGCCCAAAGCAGCGAACCGCGCCGCTCGCCCGTACGCATCGTCTCGCAAAGCTCGAGACTGCGGCGTGTATTCGGGTCTATCTCCATGTATTTCCGTTCGTCATAAACTGACAGCTCGGTGATGTTGCCGAGCGCCGAGCGCTGCGTCTCCTCGACATAGCCGAGCAGCGCTCCGACCGCGCGTATCATAGTAAGCTCGCGCTCCCCCGGCACGCCCGAGGCGGCAAACCGGTCGGGGAATTGAGCCTTTGTGCGCTCGAGCGCCGGGCCGGCTTCAAAGCGCGACGGCACATTGTCTATTACGGAGCAATTTATGCGCTTTGTAAGATACTGCCGCAGCTTTGGGTAGCCGGCAAGGTCGGTGTCGCAAAGCAGTTCGCGCGGCTGGTATCGCGCAATCTCGGCGAGCACGCGGTCTATCATATCGGTCGAATTGCCCGAATCAAAGACCGCCGCCTCGATGTCGCCGGTCGAAACGTCGCAAAAGCAAATGCCGGCAGCGGTCGGAGCAAGGCAAAGCGCGGCGATGTAATTGTTGCGCAACTCGTCGAGCATGCCGCTGTCGATAACAGTGCCCGGGGTTATGATGCGCACAACGTCGCGGCGCACCAGTCCCTTTGCCGTCGCAGGATCCTCCATCTGCTCGCATATCGCGACCTTATAGCCTCTTGACACCAGCTTTGCAATATATGTATCAGCCGAGTGATAGGGCACGCCGCACATGGGGGCGCGCTCGCCTCCGCCGCAGTCGCGGCCGGTCAGCGTCAGATCAAGCTCGTGCGACACGAGTTTTGCGTCATCGAAAAACATCTCATAGAAGTCGCCCAGCCGAAAAAAGACAATTGCGTCCATGTGGCGGCGCTTGACTTCCATGTATTGCTGCATCATCGGGGTAAGCGACATATTTATCTTGCTCCGAAAAAATGATTTGAACTTTAAGGTTATTTTTGGGGCGGTGCACTCCGCCCCAATCAAGGTAATTTATCTTTTGCCTGCAGGTGTGGTCAGACACCGACAAATTTGCCTGTCAGTGTATACACATCGGCGCCGGTGATCTCGACCCAGGCGTATTTGCCGGTCAGCGACTCGTCGCCGCCCGTAAAATGCACGAGTTTGGCGTGAAAGCTGCGTCCGCTGAAAACTTCGGGGTTGGTTTTGCTCGGCCCCTCGACGAGCAGACGCAGGCGCTGTCCGACAAGCCTTTGGTTTTTCGCTCTTGAGATTGCGTTTTGAACCTCGAGCAGGCGGGCAAACCGCTCGGTTTTGACCTCGTGCGGCGTTGTGTCCTCCAGTTTTGCCGCGGGCGTGCCCACGCGGGGGGAGTATATAAACGAGTATATAAAGTCGAACTGAGCGTGCCGCACTGCGTCGAGCGTATCCTCAAAATCTTCCTCGGTCTCGCCCGGAAAGCCGACTATAATGTCGGACGATATGGCGATGTCCGGCATCTTCTCGCGCATGTAATCGACAAGCGATAGATACTGCTCGCGCGTGTAGCGCCTGTTCATAGCCTTCAAAATCGCGTTCGAGCCGGCCTGCATGGGCAGGTGGAAATGGTGCGCGATGTGCTCGGATTCGGCTATTGTGTCGATTAGCTCGCGTGTTGCGTCTTTCGGATGGCTGGTCATAAAGCGTATGACGTAATCGCCGGGTATTTTGTCAAGCTCGCGGAGCAGGCTTGCAAAACCGTACTCGTAGGAGTTGACGTTTTGGCCGAGTAGCGTAATATCTTTGCATCCGGTCTCCACAAGTTCGCGCGCCTCGGCAATTATAGCCTCCGGCTGGCGGCTGCGCTCGCGCCCGCGGACATAGGGCACGATGCAATAGGCGCAGAAGTTGTTGCACCCGTACATGATGGGCAGCCAAGCCTTCCAGGTCATCTCGCGCTTTACCGGAAGGTCTTCGGCGGGCACGTCGACGCCGTCATAATCGTCGGGATAAAATGTTCGCTTGTTTGAAGTGAGCGCGTTGTAGAGTATCTCGGGATAGCGCTCCGGCGCTTTTGTGCCGAAAAGGAAATCAACATAGGGATAGTGCCTTTTGATTTCCTCCATGCGGTGGGGCTGAGCGGTCATGCAGCCGCAGACGCCGATAAGAACGTCGGGGTTGGCGGCTTTGCGGTGCTTTGCCTCTCCAATAAGCGACAGCGCCTTTTTCTCTGCGTGTTCGCGGACTGCGCAGGTGTTATATATGATAAGTGACGCGCCGTCGGGATCGGCGGCGCGCACAAAACCCATTGCCTCGGTCATTCCGGCAAGCCTTTCGCTGTCGGCTTCGTTTTGCTGGCAACCAAAGGTTTCGATATAATATGCCGGTCTGCGCGGCATAGACGCGACTATGGCGGCGACGGCGTCCATGTATCTGCGCGCGGATTCGGCGTAATTTTTCTGCATTGGTGGTTTTCTCCGATTAATTTGCAAAATATTTACTTAAAAGAACAAATGCACATATAAACATTTACAATAAATTATAACCGACACATACCGTCGTGTCAAGGCGAGGCAAATAAAAATTGGTCGAAAGGCTGCTTGGTAAATTGTTGTCATTACAAAATATTACCTAAAAATTTATAATATATTAAACAACATGCCACTCCGCGCGTATTGACAACACTGGAAAGGGATAGTATAATTGATGTGTATTTATAAATCGGAGGGTTGACGGAATGGAAGTAACGAAGGACACTATTATCGGCGACGTGCTCGATTATGATATAGAAACCGCCCAGTTTTTCATCGAAATCGGCATGCACTGTCTCGGATGTCCCGCTTCGAGAGGCGAAACTATCGGTGAAGCCTGCGAAGTTCACGGCGTCGACGCAGACGAGCTGATAAAAAAGATCAACGCATATCTTGCAGAAAAGTGAAGTGCCAACCGGTTGGCAAGGCGGGCAATGCATTGCCCGCCTTGTGGTGCTTGAAGACAGCGGGGTAGCGTCATGATTGTGCTTGACGACAGACTGAAAGCGGTCGCATCGTTCGTACGGCGGGGAAGTCTCGCTGTCGATGTGGGCTGTGACCATGCATATCTTGCTATTTGGCTTGTAAAAAACAACATCGCCAGGCATGTTATAGCCTCCGACGCAAACGAGGGGCCGCTGCACCGCGCGAAAAAGAACGTCGCGGCAGAGGGCGCATCCGACCGCATAACACTGCTGCGCGCCAATGGGCTTCAGGGCATCGCGGAGTACGACCCCGACGACATTATTATTGCCGGTTTGGGCGGCGACCAGATAACGGCCATACTCGAGGAAGCGCCGTTTGCGCGTGCGCCCGGCAAGCGGGTAGTGCTGCAGCCTATGACCCATCCTGAAAGGGTCAGGCGCGCGCTTGTGCGCATGAGATATGTCATACGCGACGAAACCCTCACCTCCGACAAAGGCAGAATTTATCAGGTAATCTGTGCCGAGGGCGAAAGCCGCTTGCCCTGCAAAGGGTATAATCCCATCACGCCGGGCGAGTTTTTGATCGGCCGCCGAATAATAGAAAAGCGGGGAGAGCTTTTTGATCGGTATCTGGCCGAGCAAACCAATATCGTTGCGACGAGATTTACCGCAAAAAAGAACGCAGGCGTCGACTGTGAGGACGACCGCCTGCTGCTGCATGAGCTAATTTCTATTCAAAGGCGCGCGCCGTCCAAAACGCAAATGGCTTGATTGAGCCCTTGCGCTGAAAAACGGTGCGCAGGACAAAATATACTTAATCTGATTGTAAAGGCAATGAAGACACTTGAAATATACCGTGCACTGCGAGAGCATATACCGGCAGAACTTGCCGCCGGTTGGGACAACGAAGGGGTTATGCTGCTTGCGGACCGCTACCGAGATATAAAGCGAGCACTTGTCACTCTTGATATAACCGAAAACGCCGTTGATGCGGCAATAGAGCACTCTTGTGAGCTTATTGTATCGCACCATCCGGTCATATTCAAGCCTCTTCGCAGGCTTGAAAGCCCAAAACTGTTGAAGATGGTGCGCGCCGGCATATCGGCGCTGTCATTTCACACATCACTCGACTGTGCGGAGGGCGGCACCGCCGACACGCTTGCCGAGCTGCTTGGTCTGAAGGATACAGAGCCGCTTTTCGACGAGGGCATCCCCTGCGGCAGGGTGGGCCAGCTTGCCGAGCCGCTTGATTTTGAGGAACTTGTGGAAAAAGTAAAGTCTGCGGTTTCGCCGGGCGTCATTCAAGCCGTCGCACGGCATGCCGGTAAATGCTACCGCAGAATTGCCGTTTGCCCCGGCGAGGGCAAATCGCTATACGGCGCGGCAATGGAGGCGGGCGCGGACGCATATATCTGCGGCTCGATGCCATACAACGAGCTTTGCGACGCTGCCGGGCATGACATGACGGTTGTTGCCGCGGGACATTATGAAACCGAGCAGCCAGTCTGCCAAAAACTTGCGGCGCTGCTGTCTTTACTTGGCATAGAGTGTGTAATATACAAGTCAAATCCAGTTGAA
>DGDL01000030.1:0-5289 GCA_002385415.1 Clostridiales bacterium UBA3953 | reverse complement strand
TCTGCGGGAAATGATGCTTGCCGGCATGGACGTTGCAAGGCTCAACTTCTCGCACGGCACCTATGATGAACACAAGGTCAAAATCGACCGCATCAAGAAGCTGCGTGAGGAGCTTGGCCTTCACACGGCTCTGATGCTGGACACCAAAGGGCCGGAAATTCGGTTGGGCAAAATAAAAAACGGGTCGGCTACAGTTTATGCCGGCCAGAAATTTACCATATACTGCGACGAGCGCGAAGGCGACGCTACCGGCGCGTCGGTAACATATCCCGGGCTTTACCGCGACGTGCGGCCTGGCGGAACCATACTTATCGACGACGGGCTGATAGAGCTTGGTATCGAGACCATACGCGGGACCGACATCGTCTGCACCGTTATAAACGGCGGTCCCATATCCGACCGCAAAGGCGTAAATGTCCCGGGCACACAGCTTTCCATCCCGTTTATGAGCGAGCGCGATCGCGCCGATCTTGAGTTCGGCGTGAAAAACGACTTTGACTTTGTCGCCGCATCGTTTACACAGTCGGCTGAAGATATCCGCCAGATGCGCCACGAGCTTGAAAAGCTCGGCTGCACCAATATACGGATAATCGCAAAAATCGAAAATGCGGCGGGCGTCGAAAACTGCGACGAGATATTGAACGAGGCCGACGGAATAATGATAGCGCGCGGCGACATGGGCGTCGAGGTGCCGATGGAAACCATACCCGGCATCCAAAAAAGGCTTATCGAGCGCTGCTACATGGCAAGCAAACAGGTGATTACCGCCACCCAGATGCTCGAATCGATGACCAAAAACCCGCGTCCCACGCGCGCCGAGATAACCGACGTGGCCAATGCCATATACGACGGCACGTCCGCCATTATGCTTTCATCCGAGACCGCAGCCGGCCTTTATCCGGTCGAGGCGGTCAAAACTATGGCGAAGATAGCCGAGCGCACCGAAAGCGAGATAGATTACCAAAAGCGCTTTGCGTCGCTTGAGCCGAGAGGCTACTCGAGCGTCACCGGCGCTATATCGCACGCCACATGTACCACAGCCTACGATCTGCACGCCGCGGCGATTATAACCGTCACAAAATCGGGACACACCGCGCGCATGCTGTCAAGCTACAGGCCAGAGACGCCGATTATAGGCTGTTCGCCCGAGCCTAAAACCTGCCGCCACATGAACATGTCATGGGGCGTCACGCCTCTGCTTGTCGAGGAAAAATTCAGCACAGACGAGCTGCTCGATCATGCCGTCGACACAGCATACAAGCACAAGCTTGTCGAATACGGCGACCTTGTGGTAATAACGACGGGCATGCCGCTGGGCATATCGGGTACCACCAACATGCTCAAGGTGCAGATTGTCGGCAACGTGCTTATTTCGGGTACGGGCATCGGCACCGACTCGGTTTGCGGCACGCTGTGCGTTTGCACCGGCGAAAACGCCATCCCGCAGGATTTCGAGGACGGCGACATAATAGTCGTTCCTTCGGCGTCCGAGAAAATCATCCGCTATCTGCGCCGCGCGCGGGGTATTATCAGCGAGCGAGGCGGCGTGGACTCGTATGCCGCAATCGTAGGACAGGCGCTGGGCATACCGGTAATCGTCGGCGCCGACGGCGCAACAAAAATACTTCGCAGCGGCACGGCGGTTACGCTTGATGCGGCGCGTGGTATAGTAGTTGTAAACGACAAATGTTAAACTATAGTTTTATATATAGTTCGTTTTAAACTCATATTCGAAAGGGAATAATGACATATATGCTAATCCAACTTGACGAGGCAAAACGCGAGCTGGGTGAACTTCGCCAAAAAGCGGAGGAGCTTGGCAAAGCAATCCACCGCGACGAGCTGCGTGCCAAAGTCGGCGAGCTCCAGGCCCTGACCACATCGGACGGTTTCTGGTCAAATCAGCAGGAGTCGAGCAAGATATTAAAACAGCTCAAAAACATGAAAGACAAGCTGGAGGAATACAGCAACCTGCTTTCAAAAATCGAGGATACCGAAACCCTCATAGAGCTTGCCGTTGAGGCACATGACGACAGCGTTGTGGATGAGGTTCTGGAAAGTGTCAAGGAAATCGCCAAAATTGAAGAGCGCATGAGGCTGGAAACCCTGCTTACCGGCGAGTATGACTCATACAACGCTATTTTGTCCTTCCATCCCGGGGCAGGCGGAACGGAGGCGCAGGACTGGGCACAAATGCTTTACCGCATGTATGTCCGCTGGGGCGAGCGTAACAATTATGAAGTGAAGCTTGTTGACTGGATTGACGGGGAAGAAGCCGGGCTGAAAAGCGCGACTATTACAATCTCGGGTCCGAATGCATACGGGTTCCTTAAAAGCGAAAACGGCGTTCACCGTCTGGTGCGCGTCTCGCCGTTTGACTCGTCGGGACGCAGGCATACCTCATTTGCGTCGGTCGAGGTCATACCCGAATTTACCGACGACGACGAGACGGTTGAGATAAACGAAAACGACCTTGAGATCACAACTCACCGTTCCAGCGGCGCGGGCGGCCAGCATGTCAACAAGACCGACTCGGCGGTACGCATCCTGCACAAGCCAACGGGAATAGTGGTTGGCTGCCAGGCGGAACGCAGCCAGCTTCAAAACAGGGAAACCGCGCTCCGCATGCTGAAAGCAAAGCTGCTCGAAATCAAGCAGCGCGAAAAACTCGAGCGCATAGAGGACATAAAGGGTGTTAAAACTAACATAGAGTGGGGCGCGCAGATACGCTCGTATGTGTTTATGCCCTATACGCTGGTAAAAGACAACCGCACGGGTTATGAGGTCGGAGACATACAGGCCGTGATGGACGGCGACATTGACGGATTTATATACGCGTATCTGATACAGAGCAGTAAAATTCAATAAACGGAGGAGACCGTTATGCTTAAGAAAACGAGGTTTTACGTCGGGCTGACCTTGATAGTACAGTCTCTGACCCTCATTGCGCTGTCAATTGTGCTTTTTATAAGACAGAAAAAGAACTATTCGGGGCTCTTGCTCGGATTCGGCACGGCAAGCGGCATTGCGGGCGCGGCGATGATCTATAAACAGCTTAAGCGTGTTATCGAAGACGACAGGATACTCGAGGCCATGGACGAGCTGCTCGAGGAAGAGGAGCTCCCCCGCCCGTATTACCGCCGCGAGGTGCCGGTCGACGATACCGCAAGCGAGGAAGAGTTTACCGAAAATATATAATATAGCGGCATAAATGCACGGAAGTCGCCGACTTCCGTGCATTTTTATTTTTGGGGCTGTATCACGATGTGATTGCGGCCGGCGGCGCACAGCATACTTTTGTCTTCGCGTCGGCAGTTTAGGCTGCGGCTGTATCGACTGACTGCCCGTCGCATCGCCGGCCCATGAGCTTACAGCCGACAGCAAAGCTATAGCAGCGGCAAGGGCTGCGCCATATCTCAAAAATTTGCGGTGATAACGCTATTGCATCTGCATTGATTGTTCAATGACAGATTTACTGTATTGTAGCTGCAAAGCAAATAAAAAATGAGCCGCTATTAAAAAATTTAACCGCGGGTTAAACCGTGCTTGCGTGACGCTCGCTGTACAACCGGCGCCTCGCATGCTAATATGATAACGGAAACAGGCCTGTTTACTACTTAGACCGGAGAGGCGACCTTTATGGAACTGAAAATAGGCGAGAACATCAGGCGGCTGCGTAAGGAGAAGGGGCTCACGCAGGAGAAGCTTGCGGAGCTGCTCAATGTATCGTGCGCGGCGGTCAGCAAATGGGAGTCGTCAGACACTTACCCGGACATTACAATGCTTGTGCCGCTTGCAAGTGTGCTTGATGTGGATATAGACACCCTCATGGGATATGACAGCGCAAAAGCCGAGCTGGAAATCGAGGAGTTGCTTTCGGCTTATGCCCGGCTGCAAAACGAAGGCAGACACAATGAAGCCCGGACGCTTATAGCTGAGGCGCGCAGGGCATATCCGGGGGACTTTCGCATCATGAACCGCTATATGTGGGACATTGCAGGCGGATATGCCGACAATGACCCCGCGGTGCTGCTCGCTTATGCCGACGAGTTTCAGCGGATAAGCGACTGCATTTTAGGCTCGTGTACGGACGAGGAAATAAGGCTCGACGCGCTTGCAATGCAGGCAAAACTGCTGCACGCGGCGGGCAAAACCGACAGGGCGGCGGAAGTGCTTTCGATTTTTCCGTCGTGGTATCGCACAAGAGGGCAGAAAACCGAGCAGCTATACGCCAAAGATACCCCCGAATTCAGGTACCGGGTCTGCCGCAATCTCTATGAGCTTGCGGATTTTACCGCAAACAAGCTGATTAAGGCGATATGGTACCGGCAGGGGATTGGAAAAGCAGAGGCTCTCGCGCGCTGTGAAAGTATAGCCGACAGTTTTTCCGAGCTGCGCGAAAGCTCGGGCGAAAGCGTGTTTGCAGTGTTTGAATACGCGGCATTTGCCGAGCTGGCAAACAGGCTTGCTTTTTCAGGTGGCGAGCCCGCCGACATTTTGCGCATACGCGAAAAAGAGCTGTGCGCCGCGAAAGCGCTTTCGCAGGCGGCGATAAGCGACGCTGTGCTGCACGATTGGCTGGTCGAATCGTTTGGAACGGCTGACCTGGCACGATTTATCGCAAAGTACCTGCAAACCACGCAAAACCAAACACTTGCGGATTTGCGCGATTTTGCCGAGTATTCCGCGCTGATTGAGAAGTTTATAAAATGACAGGATAAGCCGAGGGGAATTCTACAAAAAATACTCTCAACCCGCCGAATGAAAAGCACCTTTGCCCACCTAAATTGGGTAAAGGTGCTTTGTTTACCATGTCAGCGCGGGCGCGTCGGCCAGTGACACTATTACAATATCGGGCTGCAGCTCTGATTTTTCAAGGTCGCCGGATTTTGTCTCGCCGGTCAGCACGAGTGCGGCGAATACGCCGTTTTGTTTGCCAAGCGCGATGTCGGTGTAAAGCCTGTCGCCGAAGATGCACATCTCGGCGGGCTGGGCACCGGTCAGCTCGGCTATCATCTCGATTGTCTCGCGGTATGGCTTGCCGAAGAACCGCGGTTTCACGCCGGTCGACGCGGTTACCGCGGCGGCGATGGCACCGCTATCCGGGATAAATCCGTCCTCGGTGGGGCAATTATAGTCGGGATGAGTGCAGATATACTCGGCGCCGCCTCGAATAAGCCTGCACGCAGCATTGAGCTTGTCATAGGTGAGCGTTGTGTCAAAGCTGGTGACAACTATATCGGCATGTGCGCCGCTCAAAACCTCGGCGGCTGTCTCTTATACACATCT
>DGDL01000048.1:42784-67673 GCA_002385415.1 Clostridiales bacterium UBA3953 | reverse complement strand
ACAGCAGGAATATCATTAAGTCTTGAAATGGTTATAATCTGTGCTTTACCGGTGTTATCGATTACACTCGCACGGATGTTGCCGCCAATGTTGTAAGGAGTTACAACCGAGGTAACAACAAGGGGAGTCTTAGCGTCCTTAGCACCGAGGACAGCAATGATTCTGCCGTCATTCTCCTCATCAACGATGTAGGAGACGTACTTATTCAGCAGCGAGTAGTCGACGCCGATCAGAGATTCAGCAGAATTCTCGCCAGTACCATCGTCGTTGATGGAGTAATCCTTATTGGTATTCGTTGCGCCGGGCAGCTTCGCAACGCCGTAATTGAGGGTTTCGGTCGTGCCAACGCCAAGGCCGAGCCACGAAACGTTACCAAAGGTGATAGTCTTGTTGACAATATCAACAGCGGTTACATAACCACTCTTGATTTCGTCATAGACCTTCTTAACGGTAACTGTCTCGTTTACTGCATCGTATGCCCAGAGGACATAGTAAGTGGTGTCCTTCTTGAGCTCGACATCAGTGAGGTTGATAACCTTGTCAGCGCCTCTGACGTTAGTGTACTTGTCGCCGTTAGCGCCAACGTAGAAGTAATAGTCGTCGTCCTGGACTTTCAGCTTACCAAAGACATAAGCGGTGAAGTAAGCACGATCAAATACGCCGTCATTGTTGTCGTCGAATACGATGGTGTCAGCGTAAGCGCTTACGTTCTTGGTGTACTTATCAGCGTTCTTGTCAACAGCGTAGGTGTAAGGAGTATTATCAACCTCATACTGATCGAGAGTAGCAGCGCCCGAGTAACGAGAACCGTCTACCGGCAGGTATGCGGGATAGTACTTACCACCCAGTTCATAGTAGAACGGGAAGGTTGTTGTTGCGCCGGAAACGATCTTATCCTTTACGTTGTCGTAGAAGTAGAGCAGAACTTTGCCGTTAACGTCAAGGATGTTGCTCTTTGCGTCGACAACATACCAGTGGCCAGCATAGTATGCTTTGCCTGCACCGATCTTAGTTACGCCAGCAGAGTAGCTGGTGTTATACTGGATCAGCTCTTCCTTGCCCGAAGCGGTGGTGCCGATATTGAATACGGACGACCACTTCTGAACGAGCGTGTACTCGTTGTCCTCGAACTTGCCGTCGCCAACATAGTCGGCGGAGGTGAAAGTCTTGGACGGATTTTCGGATACGGTTACCAGAGACTTGAAGTTGTCGACGGTGACAACATTGTAAGAATAGCCAACATGGTCAGCGGCCTTCTCTTCTGCGCCTTCACCGTATGCCATCTCTGCAAAGTCTGCCCAATTGAAGTGGTAAACTTTGTCGAGATTGAGCGTGCCGTCGCTGTTGAACTCGACGAAAGCAGCAACTTTGTCGCTTGCGTTGGTGCTCAGGTTAGCAACCAGGGTCTTGCCCTTCGTAGCAACGAGAACAAGATTCGTGGTCTTAACCGCAGAACCGAATGCGTCTGCTGCGATCGTGGAGCCCTTCGAATTGGTGGCGAACATAGCATTGTAAATCAGCTTCGCCATGACGCCGCGGGATACGACGTCGGTCAGAGCAACGTCTTCGATGCCCTTGTCAAGGCCGAGCGAGACAGCCTTGCTGTAGTAAGTCCACGGATAGCCGGCATCCATCGATGCGCCGCCGTAGCCCAGAGCGCGCACTGCCATTGTGACAGCTTCCTGGAAGGTGATGTTGTCGTTGGGTGCGAACTCTGTTGCGGACCTGCCAAGAACGATACCTACGTTGTGGCAGTACGAGATTGCGCCATAGAAGTCGTTCTCAGCGTCAAGATCCTTGAACGGAGTGGTGTTAACTTCACTCTGCCAGTGAATAGCGTCGTCTACCTTACCGGTTGTCGCGCGTGCAAAGAACAGCGCGGTCTGACGACGTGTGACGGCTTCGTCGAAACCATACGTGCCGTCTGCCTTACCCTTGATCACGCCAAGATTCGACAGGACTGCGATTTCGTTCTGAAAATCGGTCACGTCCTCGAACTTAGCCGACGTGATAAGAGACAGGCTGCTCACGAGCATGAGCATGGTCAACGCCATTGCAAGAAATCTTTTAAAATTTCTCATGTCGCCTATGTCTCCTTTATAAAATGTTTTCTTTTTTCGGATCCAAACCGCTCGCCTTCGCATCTTCAAAGCCGTGTGGCAAGCCCCGGCTCCTCGCCAAAGCCCGGACTGCCATCGCACTCCGAATTTACGAAAGTGAGTAAGTTTGTTCCTGCGTATAAATAATAGCCCATCTTTGGAATAATTTCAAGTGTTTTTGGGATTTGTAATATAACTGTAATATTATCCAAACTTGATTGGACGCGAGGAGGATATGTTGTTCCCGCGCTCCGGAATAGCGGCCGGTTTAGCCGCTTTTTTTGAGGTATCTGATTGAAAAACTTGTTATCGAGCCGCCCCAGCCCTTCGACGGCGTGGTGTTTCGCAGCCTGATGTAAAGGACTTCAGACGCGCCGACCTCCGGTGCGCTTACAGAATATGTTGCGGGGTTGTCGCCTCTGTCCGTCCACTCGCCTATCTTCGAATAGTCGGCTATTGCTGTCCATGTCTCGCCGTCAAGCGAGTACTCGAGTATGTAGTTTTGCAGCACGTTAAGCGATATAAGCGCTTCGGGGTATTTTGTTATGTCAAACTTATAGATAAGCATACCGTCCAGGTCGCAGAAGCGCAACGCCGAGTTTGCACCGGCGGTGTTATATATTAAGAAGTCTTCGTCTTGGCCCGACGAGTTGGTTTTCACCGTCAGATATCCAAACTCATACTCGGGATCGTCGGGTACGGGGTCGCCGCCCCATTTTACGGTAATTTCAACCGGCTCGGGCATAAGGTCTACCTGCACGAGCAGCGACGAGGTGGCATTGTTCCAAACGCGGTACAAAGCGACCTCCGTGTCGCCACGACGTGCTGTCACACTGACCGGATATGTACCTTTCGGCGCTATGAGCCGGGACGAGCCGAGCGCATCTGCTGGCCCGTATATTGTAAATGCGGTCGTATCGGCGGTCTCTGTTGCGCTTCCGACGAGCTTCCCGCCTGTATAGGCAAACCGCGGCACGGAAAGGTCAAGCTCCGATATGTCGTAAAGGAGCACCGAATCGTCGGCCGGCACATCGGCGCCCGAAAGCAGTACGGGCAGCTTGTCATTGAAAATATCTATATACTTTCCTTCTATTTTATTCTTTTCGCCTATCGAATGCGCAGCCAAAATGCTGCCCCGGCGGACTGTCACCAGCGAGGTTTCGACATAATCAACATCGGTATAATTTTCAACGGCGTATTTTGCCATCGCGCGCATCAGATCCGCGCCGCCCTTTTGCTGTGCAAGCGCAGACGACGGAATGCCCACCAGTATAACGCGGCCTGGTCCGACCTGCTTTTCACAGCCGATGATATTTTCGCCCGCTGTAATTAGAGGCAGCACGTCTGCACCCTCGAAAGAGGCATAGGAGTTTCGATACTTGCTAATTCTATAGTCAAACGCATTTACGGCGTCGGCTACTCCGGCGACGGTCACCGAGCCTTCCCAGTTCAGCTTTGTGTTGCTGCCGCCCGCAGCCCCGACCGTTATGTCAAGCCCAAGGTGATAAATGAGGTTTTGCAGCGGCGTGCCGCCTGCGGTGTGCCACCATTCGGTCTCCGACTCCTGATACCGGTCGTGGCCTCCCACATAGAGCAGTATTCCGCCCGACTTCACCCAGTCGGCGATTGCTTTGTTTATAGTCTCGCTTTTTGGCTTTTGGCAGTCGTAAGCAAGAAGCAGCAGTTTTACGTCGGCAAGGTCGTCTGCCGAGTTTACCTGCTCGAGCGTTTTCATCTTCACCGGTATGCCTCGCGCGACAAGCGGAAGCGTCATGCCGTAAACCGAGGCATTGGTGTTATGGCTCCAGTTTCGATGCTGCGACTGCCACGACACCGAGTCCGATATAGCAAAGTATATGCCGGGCGTGCCCGCTGTCAAGGTAACCGGCTTGCCCGCCACCTCGTCAAGCGCGTTGAAAACCTGAAGCTGCAAGGTTTTATAGTCGCCCGCCACACCGACGAAGCTGCGGTTTGGCCACGGGAACAGCTGGAACCGCTGAATCTCGGGTACCATCAGCGATGCAGTCACCGTTTGCCTGTACAGCATGCGGCAAAGCTCTTCCGAAAAGCCTGCATTGTCTGCCATGGGGTCGGAGAGCGCGAAAAAGTCGGTGCCCTCAACCGAATCCATGTATGATGTATATTCTATGTACCCCGAAAGGTATGCGTCGTTTATGTTAGGCCCGTCATACGGAACTGCATTATAAGCGGTGTCGCTCCAGGTCTGTCCGATAACGCCGTCTATGCAGCCCAGAGCGAGATAATTGTTTATTCCCGCGACTATTGAAATAGAGTTATACGACACCGTACTGTGTGTCGCGATATAAACCTTCGTGCCGGGCGCTTTTTCTTTCACAAACGCCGCAAGCTCGGTAAGCAGCCGCTCTATCAGGTAAACTTTCAGCCGCATCGTGCGGTACATCGCGCCTGGCGACGCGGTTTGCGGCTCCCATTCGGTGCCGTAATACTCTCTCCACTCTCTTTTAAATCCCTCGGAATAACCCGACGCCACCCACATGTCGGGCTCCTCAAACACAATGGTTTTAGGTTTGAGTCTGTCAACAGTCACGCCGACAAGCTCTTTCATATATTCTATATATCTGCGTGTCGGTACCATATAATAGTTGTCGGGCGGCGTGTGCAGCATAAAGCTGCCGTCGGCGCGGGTCTGCACGTCTTCGAGGTGTTCGGGGCTCCTTTGCGTATATTCGGTGTGCCCCCAAACGAGCGCCGTCATTGCATCGATTTGATAGTTTTCTCTCTGCTCCACCCAGCTGTCCGTAAACGACCGGATGTTGTTGTTATACACCATAACGGCGTCCGAGGGCAGCCTGTATTGCGGCGAGTATCCGGTCGCGGTCTGGAATGTGGTTGTTATGCCGTATATTTTATACGGCTTGTATTTCTGAACATACAGCCCGTTCGAATCTTTCTCGAGCACGGGCACCTGATACGTTGAAAAATCAATCGCGCCGGGCAGATTTACCGTATAGTCATCATGCTGTGCCCCTCCGGTATCGGATGAACCGGGCAAATTGTCCAAAGCCGCTGTATCCTTGGGGTCGGAGGTTCCGCCGCCGGATTTGCAGCTAACCAGTCCCGCCGTCAACGCGGCGGTCAGCATGATAAGTGCCGGTTTAAGCAGTATTTTCATTTCTTCACCCGTAAAGGTATATATTGCAAGCAGCCATCTTCTACCTGCATGCAATATATTAGCACAAGCGGCACATAATTACAACAGCAATGCGGAAGTATAAGCAGCATTGCAATTAAAAATAATAATTATAATAATGATGAAATAACAGCCGAAATGCTTGACAAAGCATCTTCCCGCATGTTATAATAAAAAGCCGCATGATTTACGGGTCCAAAAAAATGCCCGGACGCGACGGCATTTTACCCGTATCAGCGAGTCTTCGCCGCACAATGTGCGGAAAAAGGAGGTAAAACATCGATGTTCGCTATCATTGAAACGGGCGGAAAACAGTACAAAGTCAGCGAAGGCGACCTGCTGTTTGTCGAAAAGCTCGGTGCCGAGGAAGGCGAAACCGTCACTCTTGACCGCGTTCTCGCCGTCTCCGACAACAATGGTTTCAGAACCGGCACACCCTATATAGAAGGTGCGACCGTTACTGCCAATGTTGTCAAAAACGGACGTGGCAGGAAGCTGCATGTATTCAGGTACAAGCCCAAAAAGAACCAGAAAAGAAAACTTGGACATCGCCAGCCTTATACAAAGCTGCAGATAACCGCAATTAACGCTTAAACGCCCGTCGTCGACAAGCGACCGATGATTAAAGTAACGTTTTACAAACGCAACGGTGTTTACTACCGTTTTCGTGAAGAGGGACACAGCGGATACGCCGATGCAGGCAGCGACATCCTTTGCTCTGCTGTATCCGCCATGACGATGCTCATTATAAATGCAATCGTAGAGTCTTTTGAGTCGGACGTCGATTATCACATCGCCGACGATTCCGCCGATATTACCGTCACTGCGCACGACGCACTGCCGGAAACCGGCGCGGACGAGCGAAAACAGTACGCAATTTCCGGTTTGCTGAAAGCATATTTTCTCCAGCTCAAAGATTTGACCGAAGATTACTACGATTATCTTTCGGTGCAAGAGGTTGAAGAAAACGACGGCGGCCCCAAAAAATAATAACGGAGGTAAGACGATATGTTGAAGCTTAGCTTGCAATATTTCGCGCAGAAAAAAGGCGTCGGCTCGACAAAGAACGGTCGCGACAGCGAATCCAAACGGCTTGGCGTAAAACGTGCCGACGGTCAGTTCGTGCTTGCAGGCAATATCCTTGTCCGTCAGCGCGGAACCCCCATCAAGCCAGGTATCAATGTCGGACGCGGTTCCGACGACACCTTGTTTGCGCTCATTGACGGAAAGGTCAAGTTCGAGCGCGCAGGCGGACGTACAAGAGTCTCCGTATACGCCGTATAAAAATAAACATAAGCACAAAAAAGCGTGCCGCTGTCTGCCCGTATGAGAGCGTGCCCGCTTTTTTATTTTATTAAAGAGCGCGAATATACCCAAACAAAATAGCAAAAATCGCCGGCGATATCCGCCGGCGAAAACTGTCGGACCGGCCGCCATGCGAGAAATGTCACCCTCAGGTAGCTGCCGCCGATTTGACACCGATGCTCTCCGGAATTCGCGCTTTTTATCAACAAAAGCCGCTTTGCGCCGAGGGTCTCAAGCATGCTGTAGCGCAAACATTCCTGTGCGATGCTTCTGCTACTGGAGACGCATATCTCGGTGACCTAACTTTTTTGTGAAAACAGCCGTCAATATTCGGCATTAAAAACTTTAGCTCGGAGACTTTCAAATGTCCCCGAGCTAATTTATATTATGAATAAAGTGGATACTTTTCGCATATCTTGCCGACTTCGGCGCGGATGTGGTCGGCGCTGTTTTCATAGTCGACGGCGGCGAGCCTTATAAGCTGCGCGAGGGTCACCATATCCTCCTCGACAAGCCCGCGCGATGTAACCGCCGGCGTGCCTATTCGTATACCGCTTGTCACAAACGGGCTCTGCGGGTCGCCGGGCACCGTATTTTTGTTGACTGTGATATAAACCTCATCCAGTCGGTTCTCAAGCTCTTTGCCTGTAATACCGTCCTTGCGCAGGTCAACAAGCATCAGATGGTTGTCCGTGCCGCCCGATACAAGCTCGAAACCTTCTTTTATCAGCGCATCCGCAAGCGTCTGTGCGTTTTTTAGTATCTGCTTCTGATATTCCTTGAACTCGGGCTGCAGAGCCTCGCCGAAACAAACCGCTTTTGCCGCTATGATATGCATAAGCGGGCCGCCCTGTGTGCCCGGGAACACCGCTTTGTTTATCTTTTTCGCCATCTCCTCGTCATTGGTCAATATCATGCCGCCGCGTGGCCCGCGAAGTGTCTTATGCGTGGTCGTGGTCACGACATCCGCATAGGGAACCGGCGACGGATGCAGCCCCGCCGCCACCAGACCGGCGATATGTGCCATGTCGACCATCAGATACGCGCCGCACTTTTTGGCTATATCGCCAATGCGCTCGAAATCTATAATGCGCGGATAGGCGCTTGCGCCGGCTACGATAAGTTTGGGGCGCTCTTTTGTTGCAATCTCTTCAAGTTTATCGTAATCAATACGGTGGGTTTTATCATCCACACCGTATGAGATAAAGTTATAGTATAGTCCGGACAGGTTTACCGGGCTGCCGTGAGTGAGGTGCCCGCCGTGTGCAAGGCTCATGCCAAGCACCTTGTCACCCGGCTCAAGCAGCGCAAGATATACGGCGGTGTTGGCCTGTGCGCCGCTGTGCGGCTGAACGTTCGCGAAATTTGCGCCGAACAGCTTCTTCGCGCGCTCGATTGCAATGGTTTCAACGACATCGACATGCTCGCATCCGCCATAATAGCGCTTTCCCGGATACCCTTCCGCATATTTGTTTGTGAGCACCGATGCCGCCGCACTCATAACGGCAGGCGAAACAAAGTTTTCGGAGGCAATCAGCTCGATGTTGCGACGCTGGCGGTCATATTCCGCGCGAATTGCACTCCCGACTTCGGGGTCAAACTGTGAGACATAATCCATGTTTTCAAGAACCATGCTGCATATACCTCATTTTTCGTTATTTTCCGCTTTTATTATACCTCGCACGGCTCGTAAATACATGTATTTTATGTTAAAATTGCATTCATAATAAAAATTTGTGAAATTTCTTAAAATATCGCCAACCTTTTCGGCTTACGTTCCACTATATAATCAAACAGCGCTGGATAATTTGTTATGGATAAAACTACAGTTGACAGGATAATATGCGAGTACCTTCCCAAAATCTACAGGTTTTCGGTGAATAAGGCGTTCGGCTACTACGAAGCGGAAGAGATATGCTCGTCTATCGTTGATGAAGCCTACAAATCGCTGCTTTCCGCCGACGAGGTGTATAGCCTCGACACTTATATTTGGCGCATCTGCGAGCATGTATACTCAAAATACGTCGCAGAAAAAAGAAGCGCCTCGGCGTATCTATTGACGCCATCGTTATACCGGCGTTTGACGACTACGCCTTCGAGATAAGCGAGGATATGCGGCGGCTGCGCAGAGATATTGCCTTTCTTTCCCAAACCCGTCGGGCAATTATCTATTCCTATAATTATCAAGGCAAATCGATTGCCCAAATCACACGCGAAATGGCATGCCTGAAGGCACCGAAACCAAGCGAATCCGTCATGAAAAAAGCCGCGGAGTACGGGCTCGAAGCGGCGGAAATCGAGGCAAGGGATTACCCGCCGCAGATGCGCGACTTTGTAATGTCATGGAATGTCGGCGGATTTATCGACAATACAGTCGCTATGATGGTAATGGATATCCTTTATGCGCGGCACATTCCGCCCGCTTACCGAAAACGAAAAGGTAACTTCAAATCTCCTTATGTTCTTCGACACCCTGCCTGAAGAAATTTGCTGCGGCTAAAAATCGTAGCGCACATTAAGCAAAAACAACCCCCGGCAGCCTGCAGTGCACCGGGGGATTTTCTATTCAGTTGTACCGGATAATATGTAGCCTGTCTGGATGGGTTTATAGCGCTTTTATCTCTGTGACAAGGGCGGTTATATCGTCGCCCGCCTCTCCGCGTAGTTTCGCCTCGTCAACGATCCTGCGTGCGAGTGCGTCGGGATCAAAGCCTCTTTCAGCTGCCGCTTCCTGTTCCGCGGCCAGTAGCTCTGTGAGCCATACGCTTTCCACCGGCGCATCCGTGTTCGGTACCACGCCGTCGCTGACCATTACGATTATATCGCCGCTTTCTACGCTGAATTTTATCTCTTGCGCGTTGATCTCGCGCGTGAGCCCGACCGGCATGGCGGTCGCCGAGATTGCAAACATCCTTCCATCCCGCAAAAGATACGATGTCGCCGCGCCGCTCTTTATAAAGCTCGCACTTCCGTCGAGCAAATCTATCTCAAGCAAATCTACGGTGGCATGACATTCTATGTTCTTGCAGCGAACGAAGTTGTTGAGCATCTCGAGCGTTATGCTCTTCTGGTTTCCGGCTGAGAGCATCTTCTCAAGAAACAGGCAACACAACCTTGACGTTATGGCCGCTTCACGCCCGCTCCCCATACCGTCGGATATTATGGCATAATAGTAATCTTCGGAGTTTTCAAAACATGTAAAGGTGTCGCCGTTCGGCTCATCCTCGTGTCTCGCGCATCCGGACGCCGCCGTTATGGCGGCAAACCGCCGCCTTGCGGTCAGCGTCATCACGGCGTATTCGCCGTCAAGCTCGAATCGCGGAGGGCCAAAAACCGTTCCGCAAACGCGCCCAAAAGCCTCTGACAGCCCTGACGCCGAGAGCTTGATACGCGACAGGTCAACACCGCCCGCTATGACGCTTAATCTGCGCTTTCCGTATACCGCGATGTTAGAGCAGGCAAAATCCATTTGCCTTGCTGCTCTGCGCAGCTTTTCGCTTCGCACCTCATCGACTGTATACTCCTCTTTGTTATATGCGGCGGCTTCGGCAAGCAGCTTGGCCGCCGCACTGTAATCCAGCGCAAAAATCTCCGCATTGCTTATTCGTGCGGCTTCCGCCAGGAGATTTGCATGCGCTTCGTTGACTTCGGAGCATATAGCATTAATTTGCCAGCAATCGCGCCCAAGCTCGGTCACAACTGGATTGTCTTCGCTGCACTGGCCTGCATACACTGCCCGCGCGAGCTTTTCAACAACTCTTTCGGGCACTCCGAGCTGCAGACAGCGGTCAAAGCTGCGGCACTTCGCGCAACGGCCGGCGAGTATATTGTCGCACAGCCGGCGCGCATCGTAAATTCCTGGTCTTCTCAGACGGTCGGAGAGCGTGAAGAACACCTCTGACAGCGATTTCATCGCCTCAGACATGGCATGCAGCCTGCGCTCATCGCTTTTTTGCCGTCTGACCGCTACGGCGGCTTCGCGCGCACACTCGTCAGGAGGTGCGATGTTTGCCGAAAATATACTTACGCGAGGGAGCAGCCCCAGCCGCAGACCCGCCGCATACAGACCCGATGCGCCTATAAGGTCGGGGATAAGCGTGCGCAGCGCCTCAAACCCGTTTACATAGACGCCGTAGGCACCGCCCACGATACAGGTCGCGGTGCACATCCCCATCACACCGAGCCCCTGAAGCAGTCCCGATGTGAGACCTGCGAGCCCGAATGCCGGCGCAAGCTCGGGCCTGTAGACCAGTCCGCAAATAAGGCCTGTGACGCAGGCTCGCAGCACCCCGCCTTTTTTTGCGACATACAGTACCGCAAGTCCCGAGAGTATCGCGGAAAGCGAAAACCCGAATACGGTCAGCTCCCGAATTGAATATACAATCGCGGCCAGCACCGAGAGTAGACCCAGCTCGCGATAGGGAGCGTCGGATACGGCGCGCAGCGCGCTTTCCACCTTGCTTTTGCGGTCCGTACTTTCGAAAGCGCCGGCAAACAGAAACACCGCCGCCGGGGTCACCGCAAGTTCAAGCATCAAACCGAGCAGGTCATATATCAAAAACCCGCCGGCAACCATTCTCCACACGCCGCTCAACAGCGCCGCCGCAAGTCCCGTGCAGATACGCAGGGTGAGCGGCTCGCGCATTATACCTGCCGGAGGCGATATGGCAAACTCCAGCAGACGCGACGGCGCCGAGGCTTTTTTGGCTCCCGCACCTGCCTCTCTTTTGTCGGGCGGGACACCCGATGCCGAGATAAGCAGCCTCAGCCCGACCGTGAAGGTCACGACACACAGTCGCATCAGCGCGTTTTCGCTAAACAGCGCACCGACTGCAAGTCCGGCATAGATAAATAATGTGTACTTTGCAGCCGCACACAGGAGCGCAACTCCGAGCGGGCTTGCTCCCATGATAGCGGGAGCACCCCCAAGCAAAGCGCCCAGCGCCGCCATGAAAACACCCGACAGCACATATTTTATCCGCTCGGCAGTGTTGTCTGGTGCCTCCAGCGTAATCTTTGCAGCCGACGCCTTGCTTTTGAGTGTCGCCGCACCGTCCGATTCGGGCACAGCATTTGCGCTTTCCGCTACTTTTGGCCGCGCGGTCTTTTCCTCTGCCGCCACCCGGCTTGTCCGAACGGGCGAAAACAATCCGGCAACCTTTGTAAACAGCCCGGTGACCGAACCGATAAATCCTCTGCCCTCTACTGGGGCCGTGTTTTTGCCGTTCGTAATAACGCACATCCCTTGCTGTTTATTTCTTGTGTGCGCTTATTATAGCAGGGCGGCACCGACAAAGTCGTCGAAGCCTCTTTGCTGCATTTAGGAAGTTGTTGCTGACCTCGGGAGTATATTGCGACCCTCGTTATTGCCGTATTATTTCGGGTTATTACCGCCTTATTTCTTGGCGGCAGGACACGACTGCTGGGGATTTTCGCGACCAAAAAATTAATCCGCCCGGACATATTCCGGGCGGACTGCGATTATAATGTTAGGATTGCCTGCTCTTTTCGCGTTACTCGTACTTCTGGAGCTGTTCGATGAACTTGTCTATGGCCTTTTGTGCCGCTTTTTCGTGCCGTGCATAGAAAGATGCCACGTCGCGGTTGCCGGTGCCTGCTATGCCTATCCAGTCACCCGCAAGCGAGCCGAAGTTGAACACGTCGCCGAGGTCATAGGTGCGCGTGGCAAAGATAAGGTCAAGCATTGCCTCCGACTCGTTGTCGCGCACATATTTGCCTTTCAGCGCCACTTCTATATATGCGGGGATAAGCGTGTATTTCGATTCCGCGGAAAGCGCCTCAAGGATAAATCCGGTGCGGCCGGGGTCCTGTGCCGTTTTGGGCACGGTTATAAGACCCGATGTGTGCACCGACACCATGCTGTAATAGCGCGTCTGAGCCTCGTCATACTTTGGTATGGGCAGTATACCGAAATCGGTTTCGGAGGCGCGCATTGTGGTCACGTTGTCGAGACGCATCCAGTAGAACAGACCGTGTCCGTTGGGGAACAGCTGTTCAAACGCATAGTCGTCTATTGTCTTCTGCATCAGGTGCTGATTGTAAAAGTGGTGTTCATCGTACATTATATCGAATATCTTTTGGGCTATATTGTAGTTGCGCTCCGACTCAAACGAAAGATAAGGCTCATCGTTTTCGTCTTTCGAGACAAATGAACCGCCGCCGCCGAGGAAGAAGCTGGCCGCAACGTCGTGTTTGCCGAGGAAAGCGTAAACGTCGTTATCGGCATCTATTTGGCCGTCGCCGTTGAGGTCGCGCGATTTGCCTTTGTAAAGGCTCATCATCTTATCCATCGTCCAGGTGCCGTTTTCCACAAGCTCATACAGGTTGGGAAGCTGCTCTTCCGCGGCATACTGTTTGTTAAATGCTATTGCCGCCGTCGCGTCTTTGTCTATAATATTAATGTCGGACGCGACAAGATAAAGCTTGCCAAGTACCGAAAGTCGCTCGACTGAGTTGTGATCCCACCAAGGTTTTGAAAAATCCACATACGGCAGCGTGTTGAGATCAAGGAAGTAACCGCCTGTAAGCAGCGAGGTAACGTCTACCATGCGGGCGTATACGACATCGTAGGCGTCTTCGCCGGCATTGACAAACTTTTGGGTCATCGAAATGACCTCGTTATGCGGCTCGTTTTGGATTGAAAAGTTTACGTTATACTTGTCATTGATGATAGAGTTGCGCTTATAGACGGCGTCGTTTATCGGGTCACCGGTTTCGACCTCCGCGAAAATGTCCTTATTCATGCGGTGATCCCATCCGGTTACATACCAGTGAAGCACTTTGAAGGTATAACCGTCAAAGTCCATGTCGGGCAGTTCCGGATATACCCGCGTATCGACTTCACCCGTATCGTCTGACGCCGACTGGCCGGCAGAGGTTGTGTCGGCCGTTTGCCCCCCTGTTCCGTCAGAACAGGAGACAAGTGTGACTCCCAAAAGCAATATCGCAAGCGATATTGACAAAATACGTTTAAGCAAAGCAGCTTTCATTTAGCTTCCTTCCCGCACGACTGTAGCGTGCATTATGCTGAATTTATGTGTTATGGCAAGATTATTATAGCATAAATGCTCATAATATCAAGAGCGTTAGCTGATTTTTAACAATAATGCTAAGCGTTCACACAGTATACACAAAATCGTGTTACGATAAACCAAAAACAAACCGTAAAAGCTCACTCGAGTTGAGCGGAACAGGTTCCGATGCGTAAAAAAACTCTATCCTTATATATATTACCCCGTTTAGCATATATATTACCCCGTTTAGCGGCGGCACTTGCGGCCGGCATATTTTTGTCCATGCTCCTTGCCTTTGGCGCATCGGCGCTCGACGAGCCCGATATAAGCCGCTGCAAGGCCGCACTGGTCTACAATATAGACAACGAAAAACTGCTGTTTTCAACCGGCGGCAATACCATACTTGCGCCCGCCTCGACTGTCAAGCTGATGACCGCCGTCATTGCGCTTGATTTTTACAGCGAAAAAGGCGAGCTTGACAAACCGATTACAATAACTTACGACATGCTGCGAAACGTTACCGGCAACAATATAGGCCTTCGCGCCGGCGAAATAGTGACGGCAAGGGAGCTTCTTGCCGCGCTTATCGTCGGCGGCTCAAACGACGCAGCTTATGCGCTCGCTATTGATTCGCACGGCTCTGTGGAAAACTTTGTCGCAGCCATGAACGACCGGGCACAACAGCTGAAAATGACGCACACCTATTATACCAACCCGACGGGCATTGACAGCGAGGCGGCGCGCACGACGCTCGAGGACACTTTAATCATTGCGCTTGAGGCATACAGGCACAACGATTTCATGGAACTTGCGGGTCTTGCTCGGTATGTAATGGCATCCACCAACATGTCCGATACCCGCTACATAAACAACCGCAACTACATGGTTTCGACCGCCGTTACAAGCGATTACTATGACAAATACGTAACGGGTATGAGCTCGGGCATGACGCCGGCCGGCGGATGGTGTCTTGTAGCCACCTCGCGTAAAAACGGAGTGACACATCTTGTCATTGTCATGGGCGCCGAACGCGATGAGTATCCGGACGGTACATACGGCAAAATATACTCCTATGTAAACGCGCACCAGCTTTTCGACTGGGCGTACAATAGCTTTGACTACATACGCGTACTCGAAAACACCCGCATGATATGCGAAATACCGGTAATGCTCGGACGCGGGGTCGACCATGTTACACTGCTGCCCGAGCAGTCGCTCGACCTTTATCTGCCCAAGGACATAGATATTGATAGCGACATTGTACTGTCATGGGCGCTTGACAAACCGTCGCTCACCGCGCCGGTCAAAGCCGGCGATGTGGCCGGCCTGCTTACGTTATATTATGACGACGAGATTATCGGCCGCGTCAACCTCGTGGTCAAAAACAATGTCGAGCTGTATAGATTGCTGCAAATACTCTATAATCTGCGCTCGGTTATCGAGTCGCGGCATTTTCGCCTTGCCGCATTGGCAACCACCGCTTTTGGCGTTATATATGTGCTGGTTGTCGCAATTATACGCGGGCGCAGGCAAAGGCACCGCTCGTTCAGACGACGATAAAAAAACCCCGAACGCTGCACGCGTTTCGGGGTTTGATTTTTACCCGCCGAGCTTGCCTTTCGCGCCTTTGCTGCCAAAGGCGCCGGCTGTTGACAGTATGTTGGTATCGAATGAATATACTATGTCCGACTCTTTTCTGTGACGCTTGAGCGCAAGCGATATAAGCCTGTCGAGCAGCTCCGTATACTTTATACCGGCCGGCTCCCATAAATAAAAGGACAGCGAGCCGGGTATAGTGTTTATCTCGTTGAGCCAAAACTCGCCCGTTTCGCGGTCGGTAAGAAAATCTATGCGTACTACACCGCTGCAGTCCAGGTATTTGAAGGCTGCGACCGCCGTGTCCTGGATTTTTTTCTTCAGCTCGGGCGAAATCTCGGCCGGGATTTTGCGTTTCAGGCCTGCCATGCCCTTGCTGCCGCCCGACTTTGACGAGCCTTCGAGATACTTATCCGAGTAGCTGAGAATCTCGTCGGAAGCAACCGGCTCCTCGCACTCTGAGGGTATTGCCTCGTCTGCATCGCCTAGCACCGAGCAGTTAACCTCCCTGAGATTCTGAACCGCAGGCTCAACAATCACCCGCGCAGCAAACGTAAACGCCAAGCCCAGCGCCTCATCAAGCTCCACTTTGTTTTTGGCGCGGCTGATACCGACGCTCGAGCCGAGGTTAACGGGCTTGACAATGACAGGATAGCCGAACTTTTCTTCCACCGCCTTAATAATTGCGTCCGTATCTTTCGAGCCGGCCTGTGAAAAGAGCAGGCAGTCGAGCACGGGTATGCCGGCAGTCTTAAGCAGCATTTTGGTCGCAAATTTATCCATGCATACGGCAGACGCAAGCACATCACAACCGACAAACGGCAGATTAAGCGTTCTCAAAAAACCCTGCAGCGCGCCGTCTTCGACATTTGTACCATGCACTACGGGGAGCGCTACGTCGATAAGCGCGATGGGTTTTGACTTAAATAACCCCCGCTTGTGGGGATAAAGGTATGTTTTTGACCCTTCGGCGGCAAAGTACACACGCCGGCACTGCGCGAGCATGGCTGGTATATCCCTGTAGCTGTTTATGTCACGCAGGCACTCGCCATAATACATGAAGTTGTCTTTTGTAATGTAAACCGGATATATCTCGTATTTCTCGGCATCTATACTATTCATCGCCTGCACAGCAGATATGACCGATATTTCATGTTCGACGCTTCTGCCGCCAAGCAGCACCGCCAAATTTATCTTCACTGCACGCCACACTACCTTTCAATAGTTATCGGGGAGGTCGTTTTCAAGCAGTATAATTTTCTGTTTATCGGTATCAAGCGAATAAGCTTTTGCCAGCGCGTCGCTCAGCGACGATGCGACATATATTTTCGGCTCGTCATATCCTGCCCTCAAAAGACCCTCGTAAATAGGCTTTGTCTGCCTTTCGCCCACGAGTATCACAAAATCGCATACGCCGGCGGCGCGCTCTCCGAACTCGCGGTTGAGCTCGTGCTGCATTTGACCCAGCTCTACCATGCCGGGAGTTACAAGAATTTTATAGCCGTCAAACAGCGCGAGAGTTTTCAGTGCCGCCTCGCATCCCTTAGGGTTGGAGTTATATGAATCGTCGATTATCAAAACGTCGCCTTTTCGGATAAGCTGTAACCTGTGCGGCGGTGGTGTTATCTTGCGAAGCTGGGCGCGCATCTCGTCATAAGACACGCCGAAAAAGGACGCTGCCGCCATCGCGCCGACAAGGTTTATAACATTGTGTTTCCCTATAAGCTGGGTCTGAAAATCACGTATCACGTTGCCATGGTCACAAATTGAGAATGTCGTGCCCGAGGGTGACACTCTAATGTCAAACGCATAGACACCATTTTCGGGTGAAAGACCGTATGTGCGCCTTTCGCCGCTTGGCATGTTGGCACGGATAAGGTCATTGTCGCCGTTTAGGAATATCATGCCCTTGCCCTCGACGGCGTCGGCAAGCTCCATTTTGGTTTTTATTATGGTGTCGACCGTTTTAAATGTTTCAAGATGCTGCTCGCCGATAGAGGTTATAATTCCGTGGGCCGGGCGGACGATGCCGCACAGTTCCTTTATGTCGCCTGCATATTTTGCGCCCATCTCGCAAACGAAGATTTCATGCGTCGAGCGCAATTCGCCGCGGATAGTTTTAACGACGCCCATCGGCGTGTTGTAGCTTTCGGGCGTCATCAGCACATTATATTTCGCTTTAAGCAGCGTGGTCAAAAAATACTTAACACTCGTTTTGCCGTAGCTGCCCGTTATGCCAATGACAAGCAGATTTGGGCAGGCGCGCAGTATTTTCTTTGCATCATTTATATAATACTGCCGCACCCCGGCCTCAATCGGCGCGTTGATAATGTTGGCTAACACCACCGCAAGCGGCGACAGCGCGCAAAAAAGCGCAAGCAGCACCAGCGCATATTTCACATTCAGCAGCAGCGCTATCCAGACCGCCGCGATAAGCAGCAGTCCGCATGTAACAAGCATCCGGTTGACGCGGGCTGTAAATACAAGCGGTTTTTTCGCCTTCTTAACCGGCAGGTGATAACTCACCATGCCGGCGCAAAGCAAAACATAAACTGCCGCAAGGCCGACATGCGATGCAAATATGCCCACCACACCCAGTGCAAGCATCAATACGCTTGGCACAAGAGTGCCGATGTTTTTGCGCAGCCATCTGAAGTGAGTGGCGGCTTTATATGAGTTGAGCTGGAATATATGCATACTTTTCAACACGACAAACACATACGCAACGACCGTCGCTGCGCACAAAACATAGTTTATGAGCCGCAAATCACTCACCAACCTTCAAAAACGACCTTATAACTCTGTTGAACACATACTGCTTGTCGAGAAACGAATAGTGCCCCGCGTCTTCGAGTACCACGAGCCCGACATCGGTGCCCGCAGAAGCTATCTCTTTCTCCATTATATGTGCGTCGGACAGCGGCGTCGCTGTATCTTTGTCGCCCCACACAAGCAGCGTCTGTACCCTGATATTTTTCAGCAGATGCCGCAGATCCTCGTTTACGACACGGACGAGCGTTTGACGCATTACATCGGAGGCGCTCGCGTAATCAGCCGAGCCCATTTTCTTTCTCAGCCGTTCAAGCGCGCCCGGAAACAGCTTTTTCACCGGCGGCAGCTCGAGCAGACGCCTGCCGGCTTTATATGTTTTCACCTTTATTTTATATGCAAGCGAGCGTTTGGGCATTATACCCGCACTGTCGACAAGGATTATCTTATCGACTTTAAACGGCAGCTGCCGTTCGCCGAGCATTTTTATTATTACCCTGCCGCCGAACGAGTGGCCGAGCAAAATCACACGCTCACAGCCGAACGTCCGGATAAATTTTACAGTAAAGTCAACATAATCGGAGACAGTCCACGGCTGCTTCGGCTCGTCGCTTTTGCCAAAACCCGGGAAGTCAAATGCCACTACCGTATATTTTTCGGATATGGCAGCCGTCAGAGCAGCAAAAAGCTCGAGATTTGCTCCCCATCCGTGCAAAAGAAATACATAGTCGCCGCTGCCGGAGACATTATAGTTTATATTAAGCCCGTCAATATTTACAGTCAATGACTTCCCTCCGCCCCATGGGGCTGCGGTTTACTATATACGGTGTGCGAAGCCGGGTTTAAAAGTCTGTTTTAATCGGCGCCGCGCACTAAACATTTTATGATTATATCACAAAGCGTTGCCGCAATCAACCGAAATATGTCAGCAAGCAGACAATTGCACACTCGTGTGGAGATATATGTGCATTACAATTATATATGTTGCCGGCTGTCGCAAATGCATAAAAAGCCGCAAACCGAACCCCAGTCGGTTTGCGGCTTTGGCGGAGAGATAGGGATTCGAACCCTAGTCGGGGTATTAGCCCGAACACGATTTCCAGTCGTGCGCCTTAGACCAACTCAGCCATCTCTCCGTGACACCTTGCCCCAAAATAATCACTATCGGGGCATGTGGTATTATACCACAATATCGCGTGATTTGTCAATACCGTCGGACCAAAAAGTTCACGAAACGCCTGCTGACTATCCAAATAACTTTCAAAACAGGGATGTATCACCCTCCTCGCCCATTTTTTAGGCGAATTGCGGCTAAAATCAGCTCAAGATCACGCTCAAGCCGCTCAAGGTCGCCCGCAGCCGGCTTCGCGCTATGATTATCGGCAGTGGAGGGCTTGCTTTCATTTTCGGCCTGCCTGCGCGCTTCCCTCCGCTGTATATAGATAAGCGTTATCGCGCAGATTACGGAGAGCATGCACCATACAGCCATAACGGCTTTCGACAGGTCGCTGTCAATCATGCCGATTTTGCTGTTTTGCGTATCTATAATAAGGAAAGTTATAAACATACCTGTGACCACCAGCAGGGCGTGCGGCACGACTTTTAAAATCGCCTTTAAAACTTTCATTCGCCAAAGCCTCCGTCGGCAATGTATACTATATCGCTTTGATCGCGCCCGCCCCTGTCCGGCTGGTTGGCGATCCTTCCACGCCATATCATGACCGAGGATTTGCCGCCGTCAAGGTTAAAGGCAAACTTGCAGCCCAGCTCCTCGCACAGCTTTGCAAGCTCGTCGAGCGTCATGCCGACCGAATAGCCCTTCTGCCTGCCGTCGACGACTATAAAACAGTAGTGTCCCGGCTCAAAATATCCTATTGCAGTGCGTGGGTTTCTGTCTGCGATCTCGCTGTCAAATCCGGTCTTTGCAACGCCGTCTTCGACGAGTATCGGGCCGAAACACCAGCCCTGATACACTCCTTTTGTGTGGGCTTCGGGATTTCTGTTAAACTCGTCCTCCGTGACTCCCCACATCACACCGTCATAGCCCAAAAGGCAGACGTCACCGTATGCCTCCTCAGCCCTGTAGAGTATGCCGTTGCGGATTACTACGCCCCGCCGCGAGTGGGTGCCGTAATAGTCGCCATTTATCGCCGCAACGGCATTTTTCCTCACAGCCATATCGAGCGGGTGCTCTTTAATCGCCTTGCCGTATGTATCCTCCGCAAATGCAGTGCGCAGCGAGGAGAGGTTTCGCAGGTAAATGTCCTGCACATAATAGGTTATATCGTCGCGCTGCACAGTGGACAGCTTAACATAAATGTGTTCGCTGCGATACGAGTCGACGGTGATTTCCGGCTCGCCATCGGCAAACACGCCGGAAAAACGCGCGCCAAAATCGGGGGTGTCGGAATATGTGTCCACAGGCATTTTGCCGGTTGCGGTTTCGTTATACTCGGGAGAATATCGAGCGGGGAGCACATGATGGAAAAGCGCGAACACACAAAGTGCCGCGCCCAGCGCCAAAAGATCAATTATAACAAGCGCATAAACGGGCAGAAGCCTCGTCTTTTTTTCGCTTTCCTTTCTCATAAGCATGTCAAACCTTTATAGCGCGAATCTCCGTGTATTTGAGCCTTCCGGCAATACGATCGGAACGCATCAGCGATATTCGGTCGCATCTCATTGAAAGCGGCTTTATATCAAGGTCAAGCTCTTCGGTCAGCACAACCTGTCGCCCGAGTGTTATATGAGGTCTAAACGGGCGGCGCTCGATGTCGAACCCCCTGCGTCGCAGCACGTCGGCCAGCCGTCCGGCATACTCGGCAAGCGGCCTGTTTTCGGCAACGCCAGCCCAAACTATATCGCCGCCGCTCCGCTTAAAGCGGCCCCAGCCGGACAGTATAAGCTCGAAAGCCTCCGGTCCTGCCTCCCGCATTGCCTGCAGCACATCAAGCGCGCGATTTGTCTCGCCTATAAACGCAAGCGTCAAGTGCAGATTGTCCGGGATCGTAAAATTGCCCCGTATTGCATTTTTGCGCAGTTTTTCAATGGCGGCTGTTAGCTCGGCCTTTATTTCAGGCGTGAAAAGCAACGCAACAAACAGTCTCATTCTTTATAAATGCCTTCTTCGTATCAGATTTTATTCATCAGATCATACCTTTGAGCGGCATCCCGGTATAAACGCAATTGGAGGTCGAGAATATATAGCCTGTGCCCCTCTTCATTCCGTCGCGCAGAGAGCGGCGGATGTCGGCTGTACACTCCTCCTCGGTGCCGGTCCGAAACAGTCCGCAGTTGACATTACCAACAAGCGCCACGCGGTCGCCATAGAGGTCGTTTACCGGCCTGAGACCGACACCTCTGCGGGTCAAGCGAGTCGGCACTCAACCGCCGATTTTTTCTCTTTTAAGCGTTCTAATAAAACGCCCTCTGCCGGTCATCTCCTGCATTATGCCGTCTCCGGTCATGAACTACATGTTTAATTATAGCACGCTCACAGCCGCTTTTCAACGAAATTTCGCACCATACATTATAACGGTCTCCCAAGCCAACTTTGCTCTGCAAACTTGAAATGCTTTCCTATGTGTGCTAAAATAACCGTGTCCCAAAATGTTTTTGGAGTTTGATACTTTAGTTATGAGCATATATTTTTCTCGAGCTGTTGCCGCATGGTTTGCCGCCTTTTTCGTGACAGCATATTTCGGCGGCAAAGACTGGCTGCTCACACCTGCATACGCCTCAAACGCAAGTCTTATTTACACCGGCGCAATTTTTGCGGCGGTGTATGTGGTCTTGACTTTTATTCATAAAATAACCGGAAAAGACACCGTCGACCGCGCGTCGCTTGCCATTATAACGGCAGCCTGCGCGATTCTTATTGCCCGCGAGTCGCAAAACCCGTTTGTCATAACAGCTGTCTCCGCCGGTGTGGCTGTTGCCATTATTTACGCCGAACGTTCAATAGGCCCTTTGCTTTCCTCGCTCAAAGTGCCGCGCGGCGTGCTTGTATGCGGAGCGGCGCTTGCGGCATTGTTTTTTGCGGTTTTCACCGGCGGGCTGACCTCGCTGCGCTATCTCACCTATTCGACGCCGAATTATGACTTTGGCATATTCGTCAACATGTTTCACAACATGCGTACAAGGCTTTTGCCGCTTGTGACCTGCGAGCGCGACATGCTGCTTTCGCATTTCAAGGTGCATATCTCGCCTATCTACTATTTGATCCTGCCTTTTTATGCGCTTTTCCCCTCGCCGCTCACGCTACAGATTGCGCAGGCGGTCATTTTAGCATCGGGCGTCCTGCCAATATATCTGCTTTGCAAAAAGAAAGGGCTTTCGGACAAGTACGGCTTTGCTTTTTCGCTTATCTATGCATTGTATCCTGCGCTGTCGGGCGGCTGCTTTTACGATATACACGAAAACTGCTTCCTTGCGCCGCTTATACTGTGGACGCTCTATTTTTTCGAATGTCGCAAATTTGCGGCTATGTTCGTTTCCGCCGCTCTTGTCCTGCTTGTCAAAGAGGATGCGCCTGTTTATACTGCCTTTATAGGGATTTACATGCTTTTTTCCGGCAGCAATGCGGGGCAGGAGGACGAAAACACTTTCTATCGCCGTCACCGCTGCAAGATAAACGGCATTATACTCTTCTGCGCGAGCCTCGTATATTTTCTTTTTGCCGCATATTATCTTAATACTCACGGCCAGGGCGTGATGGCATATCGCTATGAAAATTTCCTCGACTTCGGCCAAAATGGACTGCTTGACTTTGTTCGAAACGTGATTGTCAATCCCGCGCTTGTGTTCGGCGAGTCGTTTGATATGGCCGAAAAAATCGCGTTTTTGCTTTTGATGCTGGCACCGCTGGCATTTTTGCCGGTAATGACGGCAAAGCCTGCGAGGTTTATACTGCTTTTGCCAATGCTGCTTGTTAACCACATGAGCGATTACCAGTATCAATACTCAATATGGTTTCAGTATGTATTCGGCTCGCTTGCGTTTTTGTTCTACCTTGCGATTGTCAACGCAGCGGAGCTTGGCGAGCGGGCAAGACGTTGCGCGGTACTTGTTTCGGCGGCCGCTGCGGCGGTGGCATTTTCGGGTACATCGCTTACCAAACTCTACTACATTGACAAATACAAAGAAGAATACGAGGACAACCGGCGGATAACCGAAATTCTTGAGGCAATCCCCGCCGACGCGTCGGTGAAGGCGTCCAGCTTTTTGGTCCCCAAGCTTGCACAGCGCGACGAGATTTACGAGCTCCAATCAAGGAACCCCACCGACTACGCTGTAATAGACCTTCGATTCGATACCACTCGAGCCGAGGCGCGCTATTCGCTTTTGATTGCAAGGGGCTGGACAGAAATTGTATACGAAGAGGATCTTGTAGCCGTGCTCGTTTCGCCCGACTACACGGGAGAATGAATCTGCTTCATAATAAATCTAATGCGCATTGGATTTTAGCAGCTTGCACGACAATCATGTCACATACACCATAAAACATGTTTTCAAATTTTATCAATATTTATTAGGAACGGAGGATATAAAATGCAATCAGACATTGCGATTGTTGGGCTTGCCGTCATGGGCGAAAATCTTGCGCTCAACATCGAAAGCCGCGGCTTTGCGGTCTCTGTCTACAACCGCACAGCAGCCCGCACCAAGGAGTTTATTGAGGCCCGGGGCGCCGGCAAGCACATTACTGCCTGCTACTCGCTCGAGGAGCTGGCGGCATCGCTGAAAAAACCCCGCCGCGTCATGCTCATGATAAAAGCCGGCCAGCCTGTCGACGACATGATTGAGGCGCTTTTCCCATACCTTGAGAAGGGCGACATTATAATCGACGGCGGCAACTCACACTTCCCCGACACGGCGCGCCGCACAAAATATGTCGAGTCAAAAGGGCTTTACTATATCGGCACGGGCGTTTCGGGCGGCGAGGAAGGCGCTCTGCACGGCCCCTCCATGATGCCGGGCGGCTCGCCCGAGGCTTGGCCTTACGTTCGCGATATCTTCGAGGCAATCTGCGCCAAAACGCCGGCTGGCGAGCCCTGCTGCGGCTGGGTTGGCGAGGGCGGTGCCGGCCACTTCGTTAAAATGGTTCACAACGGCATCGAGTATGGCGACATGCAGCTTATCTGCGAGGCATACCACCTCATGCGCGACAGGCTGGGCATGACAAACGACGAAATGAGCGCCGCATTTGACGAATATAACAGAGGCGAGCTTGACAGCTATCTTATCTCTATCACGCGCGACATACTCGGCTTTCGAGACGAGGACGGTCTGCAGCCTGTCGATTACATCCTCGATACCGCCGGGCAGAAAGGCACAGGCAAATGGACTGTAATAGACGCTCTCGATGAGGGAGTGCCGCTCACACTCATCGCCGAGGCGGTATTCGCGCGCTTTTTGTCGGCGCTCAAAGAAGAGCGCGTCGCGGCATCGAAAGTGTTCCCGCGCAAGGAGGTGCCGGTTGTACCCGAAAGCGAGCGAAAAGCCATGCTGGACAAGATAGGACGCGCGCTGCTGGCATCCAAAATCGTGTCCTATGCCCAAGGTTTTGCTCTCATGCGCTCTGCCGCGAATGAATATGGCTGGAATCTCGACTTCGGCGCGATTGCGCTAATGTGGCGTGGCGGCTGCATAATACGCAGCGTATTCCTCGGTCATATCAAAGAGGCGTTCGACGCCAATCCCGAGCTTGCCAACCTGATGGTTGCCCCTTGGTTTGCCGATAAACTCGCCGAGTGTGAAAGCGCATGGCGCGAGGTCGTCGCCGATGCCGTGTCACATTGCATACCGGTCCCTGCCTTCTCGTCAGCGCTTGCTTATTTTGACGGCTATCGCAGCGAGCGGCTGCCCGCTAACCTGCTTCAAGCCCAGCGCGACTACTTCGGAGCCCACACCTA
>DGDL01000048.1:0-42678 GCA_002385415.1 Clostridiales bacterium UBA3953 | reverse complement strand
GTCGGCAGCGTCAAGATGTGTATAAGAGACAGCTTCCATACCAACTGGTACTAATACTCAATGCACGAAAGTTTTATATACAGCATAAACGCCGTTGCACCTATATTTATATTGGCGGTGCTCGGCTATGAGCTGAATAAAATAAAATTGGTCTCCGACAAATTTCTTGCCGTATCCGACCGACTTGTCTTTTATGTCTCGCTCCCCGCACTGCTGTTCTGCGAGATTACCGAGGCGGCAGAGGGCAGCGGAGGCAGCTCCGCGGCAGCTCTCACGCTGTTTTGCCTTGCCGGTATTCTGGCGGTATTCCTTGCAGCGCTCGTCATCGTACCGCTTACCGTCAAAGGCAACCCACAGCGCGGCTCGATGGTACAGGCAACCTTTAGGTCAAACTTTGCCATACTCGGCATCCCGCTGGCGCAAAACATGTTCGGCGACGCAGGCGTGCAGCGCCTTGCAATGACTTTACCATTCTGCATCGCGCTGTTCAACGCGCTTGCCGTAACTTCGTTTTCGATGTTTGCGCCCGAAGATAAAAGGCTCTCCCCCTCTGCTGCTGCAAAGAAAATTGCAGCCAGCATCGCAAAAAACCCGCTGATTATATCGATTGTGCTCGCACTTGCTATATCGCTTCTTCCAATCAAGCTTCCACAGCTTATAACAAAGCCGCTCGGTTATCTCGGCAATCTCACTCTCCCGCTTTCGTTAATCAGTCTCGGTGCCGGATTCAGCTTCTCCGCGCTACGGGGCAGTCTGAAACTCGCGCTTGTGGCAACCGCGGTCAAAATGATAATTGTACCTGTCGCTGCGGTCGGCGCCGCTGTAGCGTTAGGTTTTCGCGGCATCGACCTCGGGGTCGTGCTAATCCTGTTCGGCGGGCCGTCGGCTGTCAGCGGCTACATAATGGCGAAAAACATGGGCGGGGACCACGAGCTTACCGGCCAAATAACGCTGCTTACTACGTTTGCATGCGTGTTCACGCTGTTTTTAAGCGTGTTCGGGCTGAGATTCGCCGGGCTTATATAGCATTGCAACATAGCATTGCACTGTTTGAGCCGATTTTGGCGTAAATCCGGGCGCTGCAACATATTGTTTCTCCAAAAATTGCGGCGCCTGCGATATAATATCGGCGGGAGGTGGATTATTTGAGCAGCGTCGGCAAAAACATCAAAAGGTTTCGCGAGGAAAAGGGACTCACTCAGGACGCTATGGCTGAAAAGCTGAATGTCACAAGACAGGCAGTATCAAACTGGGAGTGCGGCAAAACAGAGCCTGACATCGATATGCTACACAAAATCTCGTGTGCGCTCGGTGTCAGCGTGGAGGAAATTATATACGGCGAAAAAAGGCAGTATACCATCATCAACAATATTACAGAGGGCAGCAAGACCGTGTCAAAAGCAGGCATCGGATTCGGTTCCTGCCTTGCGATGATAATATCATACACGGCTTGGCAATCAATAGGCTGGGCGATATTCCACGGTATCCTCGGCTGGATATACGTCATTTACTATTTAATCAAATACTAAAAGCCAAAAACCCGCCGCGACGCATGCGGCGGGTTTTTTGGCGTCAAGCAGCCGCACAAGCAATTCTGCGGCGATGGCATGACTTGCACATATCATGGCAAGGCTCATGCAGGAAAAAAGAAGCGCACCTGCATCTGCAAGTGCGCTTCTTTTTTCGCCGGTATACCGGCTGGGGTGAGTGATGGGGCTCGAACCCACGGCCTTCAGGGCCACAACCTGACGCTCTAACCACCTGAGCTACACCCACCATATTCAATTCGGATTCTTTTGCCTTATTTTGATTTAAAAGCAAAGAATTCGTTGGCGTACCCGGGGGGACTCGAACCCACGACCTACTGCTTAGAAGGCAGTTGCTCTATCCGGCTGAGCTACGGGTACAATTTCGATACGACCGATATTATACCACTAAAAATCGATTTTGTCAAGTGCAAATTAGCGCCTGCACAAAAAAATCTTAGACCGGCCGGGCATTTCAGCCCGCCGGTCCATAAAGTCCCCGCCTCACATACAAATTAGTAATTGTACGCTCGGCTCCCACCCTCACGTGTCACGTCGTCTGCGCGGCGGTTGTAAGGTTGCGATGTAAAGGTGCGGTTGTGCCGTATGCTGGGCGTCTGTTTAAATTGTGTCCCACGCCCCGAACCGGACTCGAACAGCATGCCGGTTTTCTCCCCGACACAAGGAGTTCGCGCACGCCCGCCGTATCACGCTACCATGCTTTTCTTTATAGTTCGGTCGTCCAGTTGATTCCCTGAATTTTGGTGTTCAGCTCGCGCCACTCTTTTGAGAAATCGTCTATCTCTTTTCTCAACTCGCGCATATCAACGGTGCTGCGCACTTTGATTTCCGACTTACCATAGCGCATGACAACCTCGCCCGCCTCGTCCGCAAAATCGCGGAGCACCGACAGTTTCATCGCCAGCGCATCGCGGCGCGCAAGCAGCTCTGTCATTGTCACGCCGCTTTCATCGGTGATACGCGCATTTACAAGGTTTATTTTGGATATAAGCTCCTCGAGCTGCGACACACACTCGTCAAGCTCGGCAAGCAGGTCGTGCGGAGACTCGAGCGGCACATCGCCCTCCTGAACTTTGGCATTTTGGAGCAGTCGCGCACGCAGCTGCTGGATACGCCGCTGTAAATCGGCGCGCAAGTTAAGCGCCTCGGCAAGTTTCAATGTGCCGCACCTCCGAATAAAAATATTACTTTAATTATATCGCTATTGCGGCTGCCGGTCAAGCGATTTACCGATATATAATATTATTGTAATATGTTTCCTTTGAGCCGCTATCCTCCATTGCCCGACACAGCTTATAATCTACCTTGCGCTATAAGCATTATATATATGCCGACTTGTCAATAAAAATCCGCCGGCGCGACTGTGCCGCGGCTGAAAAATGTCTACTTTACGCTGTCACACTACACTTGCTGCCTTATCTTTGGCGCTGCCGTGTGCTGTCCTGACGCGTGGCGGTGAAGCAGGTTCTGGATACGCTCGACCGGGTTGAGCAGGCTGCTTATCGACTGGTCGCGGTTCAGGGTATCTATTATAAGTGAGATATATTTACTCATGTTAGCCTCTGCATACCACGGCCTTTCAACGAGTTCTTTAGGATGATAAATTAGGTTCGTGGTAAAGAGTTTTGTGACGTACTCCTCTTCATACGCACGATCCATTTTTTCCAGCCCTTCAGTAAAGAACGCAAAGGTGACAAAAATAAAAATACGCCTTGCGCCCTTATCTTTAAGCTGCTTTGCCACGTCAAGCATCGACTCGCCCGATGCGATGATATCGTCGACTATTATAACGTCCATACCCTCAACACTGCGGCCGAGGTATTCATGTGCAACAATGGGGTTTTTGCCGTTAACTACGCGGGTATAGTCGCGACGCTTGTAGAACATACCGAGATCGAGCTTAAGCACCGACGAATAGTAAAGACAACGGGACATCCCGCCCTCGTCCGGCGATATGATCATCAATTTTTCGGGATGAAACTCTATATCGGGCACCTCTCGCACCAGTGCTTTAAGCATCTGGTAGGTTGGATGCACGTTGTCAAATCCGCAAAGCGGTATGGCATTCTGGACACCGAGGTTGTGCACGTCAAACGTTATAATATTTGACACTCCCATGCGCTCGAGCTCCTGAAGTGCCATTGCACAGTCAAGCGATTCGCGCATTTGGCGCTTGTCCTGCCGGCTTTCGTAAAGCATCGGCATTATAACCGATATGCGCCTTGCCTTGCCTCCGATTGCGCCAATAATACGTTTGAGATCCTGAAAGTGGTCGTCGGGGCTCATCGGAAATTCTTTGCCGTACATCCGCAGCGTCACGCCGTAATTGTAAAGATCCGCAAATATATAGGTGTCATGTCCACGCATCGTGCTGCGCAGCATACATTTGGCTTCACCTGTACCAAAGCGCTCGCAGATCGGGGTAACGATGAACGACTCGTCCGTTCCGCGCCACTCACGAAGATATTTGTCCACCTGTGCGACAAAGTCTTCGCTACCCCTCATCCCGATAACGCTTAATTCTCCGAAAAATTTATTTTGCAAAACCGCACCACCTTAAATTACCTTATTAAGTTTACACAATAAAACTTTTCAATTTAATTATAGCAAATTCCTTATGGATTTTCAACTGATACAGTCCGAAATCAGGCATCGCGCGAATTTTCGGCTAAAATAACAACTGGCATGCGTATTTGCATGGTGTATATATAGTATTTTCGTCAACCGAGGCAAATAAACAGCCCGGGGTCTTTCTGCAGATCCCGGGTTGTATCATTGTTCTATCACAAAATCTGAGTTGCCTATTGCCGGATTTGCCTCGAATCTGGTTGTGGCCAGTCTATACACGAGTGTTTCGCCCCTGTATATCTCAGCCGAAAAAATGCAGTTGTATTTTACCGAGATATAAACCACCTTTCGCATGTTCTGCTCGGGATATTCACACTCGACAAAATAGAGATTGTCGCTTTCGGTGCGCTGATGCGAGATTTTGAGACCTTCTCCACCCGTTTCAAGCATGATTTCAATAGACGGCAGCCCTAGTTGATATTCAAGCGAAAAATCCCCTCCGGCGGGATAAATGCGCTTTTGCTCACTGCCTCCAGCGGCATAGTCTGTATACTCAATATTTTTGCCGTCGCATACTATAAGCGTCGGTTTAGGAGCTGCCTCCTCGTATAACTGCGCGCGGTATTTTTCTCCGTCGCGTTTCAGTTTAAGCTCGCGCGAAAGCGTCCTTTGCCCGTCGCCATAAGTTATCTTCGCCTCCATATAAAAGGCTTCGGTCGGCTTTGAATCCTGCAAAATCTCAAGCAAAACCGCGGGGTCGATGTCATATTCAAGCACATAATCGTCCGATAATGCCGGCGCACCCGAAAGCGAGGCATATATGCGCTGCTCGTCGCCGCCAATTTGTATTTCTGGCGGATGTGTTTCATCCTCTCCGAGCAACCTCTCAAGCGGTTCGGGCAGTTTTATCATGTGTATTTTATAAAGGCCATACAGAACAAACACGAAAACCGCCGCCGCTGCCGCAAACATAATCGCGGTTGCCAGCGCCGTGCGAATTTTTTCGCGCCTGATTTTCACGTCGTAGTTCATATTTATATGCGCAGTCGTCCGCTGCGGTTTAGGTAGTGCTTTCGGAGCCGCTTTGCTCCGCTTCTTTGGGTTTTGTTTCTTTCAGTTCTTTCCGGCAAATATTTTCATCAAGCCCAAGCCCCGACGCAATGCGTGCGCTCGGGTTTTTCAGCATAATAAAAATTATCGTAAAAATTGCAAAACCGATTGCAATGACAAGTCCCGCCTCTACATAGCGCTCGGTTGAAAACATAACTGCCGACACGCCAAGTATTGCGCAAATTGCATATAGTATGTGCACCGACTGTTTTTGATTGAAACCCATGTCAATGAGCTTGTGATGGATATGTCCGCGGTCGGGGGAAAAGGGGTTTTTCCCGTTAAGTATTCGCCTTATGAACGCAAAAGCTGTATCGCCGATAGGCAGCCCAAAAATCGACAGCGGGATGAAAAACGACATCGCAGTGTGGAATTTAAAAAGTCCCTCAATTGACAAAAGCGACATTACATATCCCAAAAACAGCGCGCCGGTGTCGCCCATAAAAATCTTCGCGGGATTGGTGTTAAACGGCAGAAAACCAAGGCATGCGCCGACCATTATAGCGGTCAACAGTGCCGACGTGCCGTCACCGTTGAGCAGCATGACGAGCAGCAGCGACGCACAGCATATAGCCGACACTCCGCAGGACAGCCCGTCAAGACCGTCTATCAGATTTATGGCGTTTGTCAGCCCCACAATCCACAGGATTGTTATCGGTATTGAAAAAACTCCGAGCGGGATGTATGTTCCAAACAGGTTTACGAATGTTATCGTCACACCCTGGGAAACCGCAATTGCGGCAACCGCTATCTGTGCGGCAAGCTTTATGAGCGCGTGAAGCCTGAACACGTCGTCGAGTATACCCGTGACGACAAGAATTGCGCCGCCGAGCCACATTGCGACAAGCGTGGGCGTAAATTCACAGAAAACCAGTGTCGTAAGCGTATAGCCGAGGAATATAGACAGCCCGCCGAGCCTTGGAATCGGCTCCTTGTGCATCCTGCGGTTATCGCGCGGCACATCTATGGCGCCGATACGATAGGCTATCATCCTTGCCATCGGTGTTGTCGTAAAAGCTATCAGACCCGCGAACACAAGCGCGGTAAGAAGCATTATCATTTCTGCACTAAAGCTCATGTCAATCACCGTTTGCGCGATGGGACGCGCCTGCCTTTCTTTTCGACCATGCGCCGCGCATCAGCGAGGCGGTTCGCTTCAAATCTTCTTCCCAGCAATCGGCACGGTCGCTTGTATAGCGCTGTACGGCAGCAAATCGCCTGACTCCCAGCTCATATAGCTTTGCCATTATAAGCTCGAAATCAACGCGTCCCTCGCCGGGGAAAAGACCGTCATGGGCGTCGCGTCTTGTGTCTTTCAGCTGCGCGGCAAATATATGCCCGCGCCCGCTATCAAGCTCGGCTGTGACAAGCCGGGCAAGCTCGCCGGGCGCATCAGCGCCCTCCGGCGGCTCGACGCCGCAGTAGAGATTGCCGATGTCGGGGTACAGTCCAAAATTGGGCATGCCAATCCGTCGCACAAATTCTGCCGCTTTAGATACCGTATTCATAAAAGGCGACTTTCCGGTGCCAAGAGCAACTGTCACGCCCGACGCCGCGGCGTAAAGGGCTGCCGAACGCAGGGATTCCTCAAAATACTTTGCGCCGTCGGCTGTCATATCAAGTGTATCCATATCACAATCAGCAAGCTGAATCAGGTTTATCCCCATGTTTTCGGCAAATCTGACCGTGCCGCGCAAAATATCGATGGCGCGTTTGCGGGCAGCGGGGTTGGGACTTGCGAGCAGGAGGCTGCATGGTATCGAAAGGCTTATCGAGCCTATTCGAACGCCCGAGTCGTTTTGAAAGTCGCGGACTGCCCTTCGCATGCCGTAAGGCATCTCAAGGCGAGCAGCCCTACTGTCGTCGTCGCTTATAAAAAGCTCGAGTGCGTCGAATCCCGCTTTGGCGGCGGCATCGAGCTTCTGCCGCCAAGTCAGGCTCGGCGGCAGCGCCTCCTCCAATATAGCAAGAGACATGCGTGACATTTTATACAATTCTCACCGTCTTCATTTTCTGCTCGACAAGCGGTCTGTCCTGCGCGTCGGTTGGTACCGACGCGATCTTGTCGACGTTCTCCATGCCCTCCACGACGTGGCCGAACGCTGCATAGCTGCCGTCAAGGAAGGTAGCATCGGCATGGCAGATGAAAAACTGCGACGATGCCGAGTCGTATTTGCTGCTGCGCGCCATCGAGATTGTACCGCGCTTGTGTGAGAGGTTGTTTTCAACGCCGTTGGCCTTAAACTCGCCTTTGATTGATTCGCTCGAGCCTCCCATACCGGTGCCGGTCGGGTCGCCTCCCTGAATAACAAATCCGGGTATAACTCTGTGGAATATAAGGCCGTCGTAAAAGCCTTCGCTCACCAGTTTTTCAAAGTTGGCGACCGTGGTAGGTGCGGCTTCTCTGTCCAGCTCCAGTTTTATTTCGGAGCCGTCTTCCATCGTTATTATTACCATTTTAACCTCTTTACAAATATTTTCTATCTGTCTTTTTCCTGCCCGCGTCAGTCTATAATTTTGCCCTGACCGGACTGCCTTACAAGATCGAAAAACGTGTATATGTCGACGTAAACATAGTTGTGCCTTTTATCCTTCGTCTCGGCATATTTACTGAATTCAGACACGCAATGGGCGATTTGTGACGGGCTGTTGCATATAGTGCGAAACGCCGCAAAGTTTATGCCCGACTGGAGGTTTGAGCTTATAAAGTTATACATCTCTTTGGGCGTGTCGGCGCCCATCGGGTCGATGCCATTTTGCAGATACAAATACGGCACTCCCTTATAAATTGTCAGCCTCTTGCTTCTGTCGTTGTGCATGCTGCCGACCGGTGCAATTTTGTTATACATCTCCATGACTTCGGGCGTCACAGGGTTCGTGCCGTTGATTATAAAGCCCACGATGTCAAGATTAAACCTCTTGAAATACGGCTCGTTATAGTCCACCCATTTGTCGGCTGCGCTCGGCAGCGCGCGCAGTCTGGTGTCTATAAGCGCTGACGGGAATACATATCCGGCACCGCTGTCCCCCGATATTATGTAGTCATTCGGCGTCAGGTTTTCCATCACATATTCCCACACCATGGGCACGCGGTCCGAAAGGTTGGGGTTAAACGCCCAGTTGAGCGGCAATGTTCCCCTTGCGTTGTCGCCCCAGAAGTTTGGGACATGCTTTTTCAGCCATGCCGAGGAGTCATAGTCGCCGAGATAGATTGTCCAGTAAACCGTATCCTCGTCAAAGGTGAGCTTTTCCGCCGGTCTCGTGTTTTCGTATGTTTCGCGTGACAGCTTGAACTGGGTATAAAACGAGCCGTTTGACATCCATGCCGGATGGGCGGCGTCCGCTTCTTTTACGCAGTTATAGGTTGTTATAAGCTGCGTAAACGCCCACTCGAGCTGGGTAGGCTCCACGTTGCTGTGCCCTCTGAAGGTTGTATACTTCATCCACCACGGCGGGAAACCGAGCAGCTGCACCATCTCGCCGCCCGACCGGTCGTACATGGTCTGAAGAATCAGCTCAAGCGTCTTTCTGTCTGTATTCGGCGGCTGGTCGGGGTCATCACATGGGCGCTGCTGTTTGGTCGGGGTAAGGTCGAAGAAGAACATCTTGTGGTAGATATAGTAGTCATGGCTGGGAATCTGGTTATACCTGCTGTCCGTGCCCTCCGCCTTTTGATATATCACATTTGTGGGCACAGTACCCGCGCCGTCCAGCGTATATGCTATGTGGGTATTCGAACAGCTGTCCATATACTTTTCGAGCGCCCACAAATATGCGTCGCACTTGGCACTGCCCGACGACTGGATGTCGGTGCCGGCAATTTTTGTCCCCGGCTCACCATCAAACATGCCGACAAGCGACATTTTCGCCTCAACACCGTTTTTTACAAGGAAACTATAGAGGCTGTCCGGCGACTCGTCGTATTTGACGGGCAGGTAGCCTTCAACTCCGCATATAGTTGAAGCGACATTTGACGTCGCCGGCACCTCGGGGTCCCACAGCACAATGCCATATTCCTTTATAAATGGCATAAGGAAGTCCCAAAGCTCGTCGGCAGTCGCCAGCGTTACCGTATTAAAGCCTTCAAACGTCTTGCCGGGACCCATCATATAGGACAGCCAAAACTGGTCGGATTCGTCGAAATCCTGATAGACGAGTAAATTCGACTCGCCCTCCGCATAGCGCCTGTTGAGCAGCCCCTGAAGGCAGGTATAAAGCCGCACGACGTCGGTTTCCCAAAAACCGGCGAGGTTATTCATGCCCTTGGCTATGATATATATTGTGCCCGGTTCTTGATAGCTGCCATTATAAAGCAGATTTGCGACCGGGGTCAGTTCTTCAACGTCTGCCGATATGTAGTGCTGGATAAAGTAGTCGACGGCGGCGGCAGTGCCCTTCGGCGTGTTGCCGAGTATGACTATTTTGTCGCCGTCGGCTTTTATCACAAAAGCGCCCGGGCCGAGTGAATCAAGCGCGTTTTTGCTTGCCTCGCGTACGGTTTCGCCCACAAGTATCTCAAACCGGATCTCCTCCTGCACGCCGGGCTTGACCCAGTCAGTGGTAAGCTTAAACTCCACACCATAGGCTTCGACTAACGCTTTGCGCAGCTTCACCGCGGCGTCGGTTTCAACTTTGTCCGATATGTCGCCGCGTACAAGAACATATTTCGGCGCGCCGCCCTCGACGAGCGCGAGCTTCACTTTCGAGGGCATTTTATCGTCCTCGCTGCAGCCCGCAAACAGCAAAAGCAGCGAGAGCAGCACCGCAGCCAGCATAAAAACCTTCTTCATCCGAACTTACCCCCGGCACAAATTGCCGTCACTGTTTCGGCGCCCGCACCAAATGCTTATTTTATCTGAGCAAATCCGACTTTTCTGTAAACCTTTGAAAGCGTGCGTGATGCAATTCTTGATGCGCGCTCGGCACCGGTCTTCATCACCTGCTCAAGATAAGGCTTATTTGCCATAAGCTCTGCATACTTGTCCTGGATGGGCTGAAGCCCGTCGGCTGTCACTTCGGCAACCGCCATTTTAAACTCGCCGTAACCGCGACCTTCAAACTCGCGCTCTATCTCCTCATCTGTCTTACCTGTAAAGCACGAGTAGATTGTCATAAGGTTGGCTATCCCCTCTTTGCCTTCACCGCGGCGGATTTCGGCCCCCGAGTCTGTCACCGCGCGCTTGAACTTGCGCACAATGACGTCGCGCCCGTCAAGCAGCGATATAACCGCGTTTTCGTTTTCGTCCGATTTGCTCATCTTCTTTGTGGGGTCGGCAAGCGACATTATCCTTGCGCCGGTCTGGGGTATATAATCTTCCGGCACGCGGAAAGTCTCTCCGTAAATGCCGTTGAAACGAATGGCTATATCTCTTGCCAGCTCTATATGCTGCTTTTGGTCGGAGCCGACCGGTACAAGGTCGGTCTGATAAAGCAATATATCGGCCGCCATCAGTACCGGATAGGTGAAAAGGCCCGCGTTTATGTTGTCGGCGTTCTTTGAGCTTTTTTCTTTGAACTGTGTCATGCGCGAAAGCTCGCCGAACATCGAAAAGCAGTTGAGTACCCACGCAAGCTGCGCATGGGCCGAAACGTGGCTTTGCACAAACAGGATGTTTTTATCGGAATCAAGTCCGCTTGCCAAAAGCAACGCAAGCGTTTCATAGGTGCGTCTGCGCAGCTCTGCCGGCACCTGGCGCACCGTTATTGCGTGAAGGTCGACAACACAATAAAGGCAGTCCGCTTCGTCCTGCAGCTTTGTCCAGTTGCGCATCGCGCCCAGATAATTGCCGAGTGTGAGCACACCGCTCGGCTGTATGCCCGAAAATATTATCTTTTTTCGCTGCTGTCCAATGTCCCCGGATTCCATTTTCATGTCCCTCATTATATTTGTTGTTGTCATTTTATAAATTCGAACTCAAAATCAAAAATGCGTACGGTATCTCCGTCGGTCGCGCCTGCCGCCTCGAGCACATCTATCACACCGGATCTGCGCAATACCCGCTGGAAGTAATGCAGAGAATCGCGGTCGCTGAAGTTGACCTGTGCAATAAGCCGCTCGAGCCACTCGCCTTCGACGATATATTTGCCGCCTTCTTTTTTGACCGTAACCTCCCGATCTTTTTTGTCCTCAAAATCCTCGGGCTTCAGTTCAGGTTCGTATATTTTTATCGGCGGCAGCAGTTTCAAGCGCTCCGAAACAAGATGAATAAGATTTTTGATATTATACCCGGTCACAGCCGAGATGTATATATGCTCATAGCCGTACTCGTCGCAGAACTTCTCGAAATCCTCAAGCAAAGAGCTGTCGGCCACCATGTCATATTTGTTGCCGGCAATAATCTGCGGACGCAGTGCAAGCTCTTTGTCGTATTTTTTAAGCTCTTCATTTATCAGTCGCATGTCTTCGCGTGGGTCGCGTCCCGACATGCCCGAAATATCGACCACATGCACAAGCAGCCGGCAGCGCTCGATGTGACGCAAAAAGTCATGGCCCAGCCCCGCGCCCTCGGACGCGCCCTCTATAAGACCGGGGATGTCCGCAACGACAAAGCCCGCGCCGTCGTCGCCGGTTTTCACCACGCCGAGGTTCGGGGAAAGCGTCGTGAAGTTGTAGTCTGCTATCTTCGGGCGCGCGGCGCTGATTTTTGCAAGTATTGACGACTTGCCTACGTTTGGCATACCTATAAGTCCGACGTCGGCAAGCATTTTTAGTTCCAAAATTACCTCTTTTTCTTCGCCTTTCAAGCCAGCCTTCGCAAACCTTGGTATCTGGCGGGTCGATGTGGCAAACCGCGCGTTGCCCCAACCGCCCTTTCCGCCACGGCAAACGACAAACGGCTCGCCGTCGGACATATCATGTATAATCTTACCCGTCGCCGCATCGCGTACCAATGTTCCGGGCGGAACGGGCAAAACAAGGTCGGGCCCATCTGCTCCGTGGCATTTTTTGGACTTTCCGTCTTCGCCATTTTGCGCAATAAACTTGCGCCGGTAACGGTAGGCAAGCAGCGTATTGGCGCCATCGTCAACGGTGAGTATTATATCGCCGCCTTTGCCTCCGTCGCCGCCCGACGGGCCGCCGTATGCTACATATTTTTCCCTGCGGAAGGCAACACAGCCGTTGCCGCCGTCACCGGCTTTCAGCAACAGTTTAACGTAATCGGTTATCATATCTTCCTATATGGTATTTATAAAGTATGGGTAGCCGCCTCAAAGTGTGCTGCGGCAGCTTCAGGCAACGAGACAGTATTTGACAATAACAATGAAAAGCCCTGTCGCCCGGCTGTTTGGCTTTGTATGCTAATATTCATTCCCGGCCGCAGAAATTGTATTCATCTAAGGCATTTGCCTTGTCTTATCGCGGCTAAAATTTCGGCTGTATTAAAAGGGACGTGCAATAAAGCGCGTCCCTCAGCTTTGCGCGCTGTATGCGCGTCAAACTTTATTTGCATTCTATACTGTCAGCCCCGGCCTTCGTCTCTGCCGTCGTCGCGCGGGTCCGACTTTTGCGCGCTTTGCGTGCTGTGCTCGTCCGCGCTCGGCTGCTCGCTGAAAATTATCGGCTGACAATGGCTTACGCCCGAAGGCCAGTCCATAAAGTCAAAATTAAAAATGTCGCTGTAATAATCGGCTTCAAGCTCGCCGAGATCGGAATCAAGCTCGTCAAGATACTGTCGCATGCGCTCCGACTCTTCGGCAAGCTCCGCAACCTCGTCCACAAGCTTTGTGATCGCGGCGGCAACAGCCCGAAGTGCTGTCGTTTCGGGAGTTTCGTTGCCGTCTGGAAGGTTTTCAACGATTTCATTTATATAAGCGGCGAGCTCGGCGGGGCTCATTTCGCTCATGTCGCCACCGCCGCAACCCGCTCCGCTCTTACGCGCGCTCAATGTATTCGCCGGTACGGGTATCAATACGCAACACGTCTCCGACATCTATAAACAGCGGAACCTTGATAGTCACGCCAGTTTCAAGCGTTGCGTTCTTTGTAGCGCCCGTAGCGGTATCACCGCGTACACCCGGCTCGGTTTCGGTTACCTCAAGTTCAACGAACATCGGCGGCTCTACCAAAAATACGTTGCCTTTGTAGGAGTTGACTCTGCACATCATATTTTCTTTGACAAACTTGAAGTTCTCACTTAGTTTGTCGGTACCTATTGGCAGCTGTTCATAGGTTTCGGTGTCCATGAAGTAGTAGAGATCGCCGTCACTATAGAGATATTGCATCTCTTTACGCTCGATATAAGCGGTTTCAAATTTGTCTGTGGGGCTGAAGGTCTTTTCAATCACGCTGCCGGTAATGACGTTTCTAAGTTTTGTGCGAACGAAAGCCGCTCCTTTGCCCGGTTTTACGTGCTGAAATTCAATGACCTGCATTACTTCGCCGTCCAGCTCGAATGTGGTGCCGTTTTTGAAATCACCGGCAGTTACCATAAAACTCAACCTCTTATTTATAGAATTATTACTTTATTTAACGCATTATATTCTATCTTATTTTGATACACTTTTCAAGCGAAATCATGCGACATAATGCGTTTCGCGAAAAAAATTTACATTTGCGCTATACAAAATCGTATCCTAAAATTATTTGCTTATTTCAGCATGCCGCCCACTATATCCGCGACCGCCCCGAGAGCCTCATCGAGCTTGGATACGTCGCGCCCGCCAGAGGCTGCGCTGTCCGGACGACCGCCGCCCCTGCCGCCTGCTATCGCGGCGACAGCTCCGGCTATTTTGCCTGCATGAGCACCCGCTTTAACAGCCTCCGCACCGCAGCCGACGGCAAATGTTATCTTTTCTCCGTCGGTCGAGGCGACCACAATGACTATATCGGGATGGGACGTCTTTGCCTCATCCGTCATTGTGCGTGCGGCGTCGACATCAATGTTTCCGGCATTGTATACCGCGACTTTGACAGTGCCGACGCTTTCGGCTGTTTCGTAGAGTTTTGCCACCTCGGCGGCAGCAAGCTTCGATTCTGCAACTTCTACCTCGCGGCGCGCCGCTTTAAGCTCGGCTTGAAGCTGCGCTGCACGGCGCGGCAGGTCGGCCGGGCCGTTTGCTTTCAGCTCTTTTGCGGTCTCGGCAATGGTGTTTTCGCGTTCGCGCAGCACCTGCAATACACCCAGACCCGTTGTGGCCTCTATGCGGCGCACGCCGGCCGCGACGGACGACTCTGAAATAATCTTGAAAAGTCCGGTTTTGGCGGTGTTGTCAAGGTGCGTACCTCCGCAAAGCTCGCATGAAAAGTCGCCCATCTTAACAACACGCACCGAATCGCCGTATTTTTCGCCAAACAATGCGAGTGCGCCCATTTTGCGTGCCGTTTCAATATCGGTTTCGGTGATTTCCACCGGCTCGCCCGCAAGTATATTTTCGTTTACAATACGCTCGACCGCGTCAATCTCCTCCGGGGTAAGCGCCGCAAAGTGCGAAAAGTCGAAACGCACGCGCTCGTCGTCGACATATGAACCTGCCTGCTCTACATGTGTGCCCAGTACTTTTCTCAAAGCAGAATGGAGCAGGTGCGTAGCCGAGTGATTGCGTTTGATTGCGTCGCGGCGCTCGGCGTCAACTGTAAGCTTCAGCGTATCGCCAACTGCAACCTCGCCGCTTTCAAGCGTGCAGATATGGACATAAACGTCTTCGCTTTTCTTTGTATCGGTGACGGTCAGCAGCACGCCGTCGCCCTCTATTTTGCCGGTGTCGCCTACCTGTCCGCCGCTCTCGCCATAAAATACCGTTTTATCAAACACCAGCGAAATCTCACCTTCGTTGATGCGCTCGACAAACTCGCCGTCGGCGACAATGGCAACAACTTTCGCCTCGCACTCGGTCATATCGTATCCCAAAAACTCCGTTTTGGGAAGGTTCTCAAGCTCAGACTTCGACGACTCGCTCCAGCCGCCTATACCGGCTCTGGCGGTGCGAGCGCGCTCGCGCTGCTCCGCCATCAGCTCGAGGAATTTGTCCTCGTCAACAGTCAGGCCCGACTCGGCGGCTATCTCACGCGTCAGGTCAATCGGGAAGCCGAAAGTGTCGTACAGCCTGAAAACATCCTCGCCCGAAAGCTCGGTTCTATCCGCAGCTTTGGCATCGGCAATAATTTGGGACAGTATTCCGAGCCCGGCGTCGATTGTGGCTGCGAAACGCTCTTCTTCGGTTTCAACAACGCGCTTTATATAATCAAGCTTTTCGGTCAGCTCGGGATATTCGCCGTAATTTTCGCGCGCGACGACGTCTATTATCTCGGTCAGGAAAGGCCTGTTTATACCCAACAGACGCCCATGGCGTGCAGCGCGGCGCAAGAGTCGGCGCAGCACATATCCGCGTCCTTCGTTTGACGGCACAACGCCGTCGCATACCATAAAGGTTGTGGAGCGGATATGGTCGGTTATAACGCGCAGCGAAACGTCCGTCTTTTCGCTGCTTCCATACTCGATGCCGGCTATTTCGCTGACCTTGAGCATTATGTTTCTTATTGTATCGACTTCGAACAGGTTGCCCACGCCCTGCATTATGCATGCCAGACGCTCGAGGCCCATGCCCGTGTCGATGTTGGGATGCGCAAGCCTTGTATAGTTACCCTCACCGTCGCTGTCAAACTGCGTGAATACAAGGTTCCAAAACTCCATATAGCGGTCGCAGTCGCAGCCAGGCTTGCATTCGGGGCTGCCGCAGCCGTATTCGGGCCCTCTGTCGAAATGGATTTCCGAGCAGGGGCCGCACGGACCTGCACCATGCTCCCAGAAGTTGTCCGGTTTGCCGAGCCTTACTATTCGGTCAGCAGGCAAACCCACCTCATTATGCCAAATTTCAAATGCTTCGTCGTCGTCTGTATATATTGTTACCCAAAGCCTGTCGACAGGCATTTTCAGCCACTCGGTTATATACTCCCACGCCCATGTTATAGCTTCCCGTTTGAAATAATCGCCAAACGAGAAGTTGCCCAGCATCTCAAAAAATGTGCCGTGGCGGGCGGTCAGTCCCACTCTTTCTATGTCGGGGGTGCGTATACACTTCTGGCAGGTTGCCATTCTCCTGCAGGGCGGCTCTTCCTCGCCGGTGAAATATTTTTTCAGCGGCGTCATTCCTGCATTGATAAGCAGCACCGACTTGTCTCCGATTGGTACAAGCGGAAAACTTTTGTGCCGGAGATGACCTTTTGATTCAAAAAAACGCAGAAAACTCTCGCGCAGGTCATTGAGCGAGGTCCATTCCATGATATTATATCCGTCCTTAAACTTTATTAAAATTTTAATTTTATCCTATTATAGTATAGCCCGGCAACCCGGTCATAACAAGTAAGTGTAGCAGAAAAAGCACTCTTTGTCAAGTTTTACAGCCTTTATTTGCCTATGGTTTTAACGCAAAACAACGCCGCTGCGCAAGCGTCCATATTTGTGTCGTGCGGCTGGATTTTCGGCTGTCTTTCCATGTTGCGATCAGTCTTTATTTTTGAAAAACTGATAGTAGTAACATTTTATCATGCCATTATAGAGCTTTCTAACCTTATCGGCGCGGCGTCCGTACAGCCGCTCGAACCCCTCGTGCGATGAGAGCACGTAAATTTGCCACTTACCAAGCCTTTTCCAGTTTTGGCCCATCGTTTTGTATAGCGCCTCGCACTGCTTTCTATCGAGGAGCCGCTCCCCATAGGGCGGATTGCAGACCACCGTTCCGCGCCTGCCGCCCGTTTCGATTTCGAGCGCGTCTGCTACAAAAGTTTTGACATACCGGCTCACGCCCGCGCGCTCGGCGCACTCACCGGCTATCCTCACACACTCGGGGTCGATGTCGGACGCATAAGCTTCGAAAACTGCGTCGGTTTTGATTTCCGAGCGCGCCTCTTCAAAGGCATCTTTCCATACCGACGCCGCAAGATATTTCGCGTTTTGCGCGGCAAACGAGCGACTCAGCCCGGGCGCACGGTCTGTCATCAGCATTGCAGCCTCAACAGCTATCGTGCCGGAGCCGCAGAAAGGATCCCACAGCAGCACTTCCGGGCGGGGACGGGAGAGTTTTGCCAGCGCGGCGGCCAGCGTTTCGCGCAGCGGCGCCGTAACCGTCTCCGGTCTGTAGCCTCGCTTATGCAATGGCACCCCGCTCGTGTCTATCATCAGCCAAGCGCGGTCGCGGAGTATGAAAAATTCGGCGCGGCAGGTCGGGCCGGTCTCGGGAAAAACAGAAAGCGGATAAAATCGCTTCATGCGCTCGACAATAGCTTTTTTCACTATGCTTTGACAGTCAGGCACCGAATATAGCTTGCTTTTTATCGCATGACCGGTAACGGGAAAACGATCATCGCGCCCTATAAACTCCTCCCATGGCAGCGCGCGCGTCCCCTCAAAAAGTGCGTCAAACGTCTCGGCCATAAAGCTTCCGAGCACGATATAAATGCGCTCTGCATATCTTGAACGGATGTTGACGCGCGCTATATACTCGCGTGGCGCCGTGAAAAACACCCTTCCGTCGATTGTCTCCGTACGCCTGCAACCCATAGCGTCGAGCTCCTCGCCGAGCAGGCGCTCAAGCCCGAACAGGCAAACGGCACAGAAATTTAAAGTGTCAGCCATAAATTCTCTCTCTGTTTGTTGTTGTCCAGAATTTTATTATACATTTGCACCGAAAACCGCCGGAAGCGAAACATTGTGTTTCGTCCGGCGGGCCGGCTTACTCACCAGTCGGGCAGGATATAATCGTGCGCCCATGTTTCTTCGGGCTCGGTTTCCTCGGGCTCGATGTCAACCGGCATTGTGTCCTCCGGCGGCGGCTCGTCAATCACCGGTTCGGTTTCCGGCGGCTCCGTTTCGCCAGGATCAAGCGGCTCGGTTTCGGGAGGCGAGGTTTCGGCCGGTTCGGTTCCCGGCGTTGTCGGCTCCTCTGTTTCGGACTGCGGTATCGAGTCGTCGGGGAGCAGCCATTCTTCGTCGTCTACATACCCTTCCTCGTCCTCATAGTTTGTATCCGGCGGCTCGGTTTCGGCCGGATCCAATTTTTTGTACATGCCGAGCACGTCGTCTCCGGGATTGTAGTGCGCCGTGCACAATCTGTTAAACTGTGCGCCGGCAAAGCTTGTGCCCGGATACGTCCCTTCCGGTAGCGATGCCGCAAAAAACGGCTGGTTAGGCGATGTTGACAGCGGAGCTCCTATCGGAACCTCGCGGTAGACATATTGAGCGTCGGTAATATAAATCCGCGGCACCGGGAAACTGCGGTAAATATTAAGCATGCCCACATATTTTATGTGAGATGCGGGACAGCTGGAAGTGGCCACACCGCCGCTAACAACGTCATAGGCGACAAGCTTGTGCACGTCGCACGGCTCTGTGGGAACGGTATCAACCGTAAAATAGCCGGTCTCGATTCGGGATTCGCCTCTCGCGTCGGCACGACAAGCCTCTGTCGGCACTTTGCCGGAATCTTTGCAATACTGCGCCGTCACAACGCCGTCGGCAAGCTTAAAAGTTTTAATCGGCTCGCCTTTCGCGGCGGCCTCTTCAAAAACTCTCTCGTGTAAAATTGCCATAAGGTCGTCCCACACCTTGAGTGCGGGGCTGTACGACGCGGAGAATTTAGAAAGGCTCTTTGGCATTTCATAGCCGAACCAGCAGCCGGCGATATAATAGGGCGTGTATCCGACGAACCAGCGGTCGTTGTCTGACGAGGTCGTGCCGGTCTTGCCCGCGACGTCGACTTTATTTTTCAGCGTCATGCGCGCCGCCGTACCATAGTCGACGACCTCCTCGAGCATTTTGGTCATTATCGACGCGTTCTGCTCGCTTATCACGATTTCGGAGCCGCCGGTATTGTCGACTATGACATTGCCGTCGCGGTCGATGATTTTAAGCACAAGCTTTGGCGGGTTGAAAATTCCGTTATTTGCGAAAATTGAATACGCGGCGGTCAGCTCCTTGAGCGTCAGCCCATAGTTCATCTGACCGAGCGCAAGCGCCGCATAATCCATATCGGATATTACTACTCCGCCGGCCAGCTCCCTTGAGTCTATAAAGCTGTCGATATGCAGTTTGTTTTTCACAAAGTCAAACGAAGCGGAAAGCGACAGCTTTTGAAGCACTTTATAGGATACCGTGTTCAGCGAGTGGCGTATCGCAAAATGGACGGTCGTAAGCCCTCGATAGCTTTTGTCATAGTTATTTGGATAACCGTCGGGACGGCTGTAAATGATTCTGCCGTCCGGGCCGACAGTTTCGTTGCCGAAAGTGGCGGGCGAGTCGTCTATAGGCGAGCCGAACGTTATATGTCCGTATTCGAGCGCAGGCGCATATACCGAAATCGGCTTTATCGTCGAGCCGGGCGGCCTTTGAGTTTGGGTTGCATAGTTCAAAATGCGGTTGGAGGTTTTCGGGCCGCGGTCGCCTGCAAGCCCGAGCACATCGCCCGTTTCGGGATGGATAACTATAAACGAGGATTTGGGCTGTATAACACTGTTGTCGGCTGCCGGGAAGTTTTCGTCGTTTACATAGTATTCTTCGATAATGCGCTGGATCTCCGGATCCATAGCGAGCACGATTTTAAGTCCGCCGGTGTAGACAAGCATTGACGCCAGGTCGCTCGAATAGCCGTAATGCTTCATAAGAAGGTCTCGCGCCTCGCTTATCGCTGCATCCTCGTACCAGTTATAGATCCTGCGTATCGTCGTCGACCCTCCCTCTTCAGCGGTTTCGCCGCCTGCTCCATTGTCTTTGCTTCCTGAGTATAGCACCAGCTTCTTTTTATAGGCGGACTGAAACTCGGAAAGCGTTATTTTGCCCTGATTGTACATTTCTCTGAGTATCAAGTCGCGCCTGAGCTGGTTGTTTTCGGGATAGCTTATCGGATCCCATTTTGATGGGTTCTGCGTTATCGCCGCGATCGCCGCACACTCTATAAGCGTCAAATCTTTTACATCTTTGTTAAAGTAGGTGTCGGCAGCCGCAGCAACACCGTAGCAGCCGCGTGCAAGCGAGATGGTGTTAAGATACATCTCCAGTATCTGCTGCTTTGTATATGCTTTTTCAAGCTTTAGCGCACGGATTATCTCCGTTATCTTGCGCTGGATGGTTACATCGTCGTATTTGGTAACGTTTTTTATAAGCTGCTGAGTAATCGTCGAGCCGCCGCCGGTATAACCGCCGGTCAGCTTACCGCCCGTAAAATAGCTGACGGTTGCCTTCATCGTTGTGAGCCAGTCCACACCGTGGTGAGACTCAAACCGCTTGTCCTCGATGGCTATAAATGCATCTATAAGATATTTGGGCATATCGCTGTACGAGGCATACACGCGGTTTTGAGAGCTGTAAAGCTTTATATCCTCAATTTGCACCATCCTGCCTATACGGTTGGTTCTGTCCTCCCAATCCATATAGTACATGGTGGTAGTAAGGCTTTGGTCGGTGCGGAATATAAGCTCAAAATCATCTATATCGGCATCGATGTAGTTTTTAATGTAAAGTGCCAGAGCGCCGCCGACTACGGTACCTGTAATCAGGCCTATCAGCAGCAATGTCATGAGTATGTTGAACAGGTATGTGAAAATTCGGAGAATAATCTTACCGACGAGCTTCAGCGCATGCGCCAGCTCGTCACCCCAATCAACCTGTTGTTTTCTTGTCTTATCCGCCATTGTATATTCCGCATGCCCGTCTCTTATTTGCGAGCGCGTTCCTTTCGTGTTTGAGCTTATTATACTTAAATGGGTTATACCGATTATACCCCATGTTTTTGACTGTACGGTTAATTTTTTGTTCCATTCTTATTTTTAAACATTGACGTCTTCACTTATCCGCTCCGGCATCCGGTCGTCCTGCCTTTCGCGGCAAATCACTTTATATATCATGCCAAAAAGCAGTATTATCAAGCCTATTACGACAGGGGCGATGTCAATTCCCACCGCAAAGCTGACCGCGCCATAGCTTGCGGCAAAAAGCTCGACAAGCCTGAAATTATAGTAACGTTTCAAAATCGACAAAAGCACCCCGCCCGCAATGACTGTTACGCCCGTATATTTCACATACAGCGGATTTTTCGGGTCAAGCAGCCTGCCGTCGCGCACATTTGCGCACAGGCGGGATATAAATCTGCATATTGGCATGCAGACAGCAAGATATGCTATCCAGAGCAGAAATGTAATGTATATAGACGACTTTATGACGTCGGTGCCGACGCCGCTGCTCGGAGCAAACATTTTTATACCGTTGCCCAGCGAAATTGTATAGCCGCCATCCACCTGGCGCATAAACGGAGGCAAAAGCATCTCGGCTGCGGACGCTCCGGCCAGCGCTATAATCGGAGTAGCCACAACCAGCAATGCGACGAGCACCAAAAACACATAGAAAGCCGCCGACAAGACCGGGGCAAGCACCCGGAAAACAAGCTCAAGCGGGAATGCTCGCATCTTTTTCATTTTTTATACCCCGTGAAAATTTTATTTTTGATTGGGAAACACGGTTCGGGGGCAGCAGTCTCGCCCCCGAACACTCACTGTAACACTACATTGTCTTCGCCGAGCAGGCGGATAAACTCGCCCAAAACGAAATCGGTAAGATAAATGCCCGGCTTCCAGCGCGAGTATTTTCCGGTCGAGGCATCGTAAAAATATGTTTCGGTTCTGCCATAAACGTTGCCTTCAAATATCTCGGCAAGATTTACGGCTTTGTGAAAGGCCTCGCAATTTGAGTTTGGCACCCGCAAAAACAGCCTCTTGGGCTTTTGCGGCGTGCCGCCATCACCGGTTTGCGGCATCGCGCCGCCGGATGAAGCGCTATGCTCAATGCCGTTTTGCTGTTTGGCAGACGAGCCGGCGCGGTTTTCTGTGCCCTGCGGTGTCATATTTACACGGTATGCCATGGGGATATAGATAAGCGGCCCGTCATCCTCATTTACCGCAGCCTGCGGGTAACCCCTGCTTTGATTTGCTGGGCTTTCTGCGACGCTTGCCCCTTTGTCCGGTCTTTCAGTCGCGGTTTCTGCGGCTGCCGCCTGCTGCTCGGCGCCCGCAATAAGCGGGACTATGTTGCGCACCAGCAGCTTTGGTTCGGGCAATGCGGGCTCGTCGTCGTTTTTTCCGTTGCCTGAATAGCCGTCTTCGCGCACCGAAAGCTCGCCTGTCGCGGCAATTGCGTTTTCATAAACTAACAGATGCTCGCACGATGCCAACACCTTCGGGAACACAATCAGCTCCATGTCGGCATAACGATCCTCGATTGTCACGAATGCCATAGCCTCTCCCGATCGCGTCAGCTTGTTCGAACGCTTTGTTATTATGCCCGCCACGGTTACGGTTTTGCCCGCGGCGATTGCGCCGTCGTAGGCAGGCTCGGAGCCGTGGTGTTCCGCAAACACGCTTTTTATTCGGCTGATCGCCAGTGCGCCCAGCGCATCGGCCGAGGCTTTGTATTGGTCGAAAATGTGACCCGAGAAATACAGTCCCAGCGCCTCGCGCTCAAGCGCCAAAAGCTCGCGCAGGCTAAACTCCGGTATGTCCGGCATCTCAATTTCCGGCTCGTCATCGGCACCGAACAGGTCAATTTGGCCTTCGACCTCGTTTTTTGCGCTCGACTGTATAATTTCATACAGTTTTTCGTACACGGCAAGCTTTTGGCTGCGTCGCGCGCCGAGACTGTCAAGCGCACCAGACTTTATAAGCGCCTCAGCCTGCCTGCGATTTCCGCCGTGAGCTGCGGTTCGCGAGATGAAATTATAAAGAGATTTAAACTTGCCGTTTGTCTCACGCTCGACAATCAGCTTATTTATAAAACTTTCGCCGACGCCCTTGACGGCGAGCAAACCATAACGTATCGCGCCTGTGCCGTCCTCCCGGTCGGATTCTATATATCGGAACACAGCGGCGCTTTCATTTATATCGGGCGGAAGCAGCTTTATCCCCAGCCTTGTGCATTCCGCAATGTACTCTGCCAGTTTTGCGGGGCTGCCGAGCACGCTTGTCATAAGCGCGGCGAGATACTGTCCCGGGTAGTGAGCTTTCAAATATGCGGTTTGATACGATATAACCGCATAAGCGGCGGCATGTCCCTTTTTAAAGCCGTAGTTTGCAAACGCCGTCATATCCTCGAAAAGCTCCTGGGCGTCCTCTGGCGAGCAGCCCAGCTTTACCGCGCCCTCTATGAACCCGGCGCGCTCGGCCTGTATAACGTTGGCTTTTTTCTTGGATATTGCACGCCGCACGATGTCCGCCTGTCCATAGGAGTAGCCCGCGACGGCGCGGAAAATCTGCATAACCTGCTCCTGATAGACTATAACGCCGCTTGTCTCGTTTAGAATTTCGGCAAGCGTGGAAACTTTGTATTTTATCTTGGACGGGTCGGCGCGGTTCTCGAGATAGCGCGGTATCGCGTCCATCGGCCCGGGTCTATAAAGGGCGATGGATATCATTATATCCTCGATGCTGTGGGGCTTCAGCCTCATGAGCAGTTGCCTCATGCCCGCCGACTCGAGCTGGAACATGCCGTCTGTATGGCCGGAGGAAATCATCGCATAGGCCGCCTCGTCGTCAAGCGGGATTTTTCTAAGGTCGAAACCCGGGTCGGTCAGCATGACCTGCCTGCGGCACTCGTCGATGATGGTAAGATAGCGCAGCCCGAGGAAGTCAAACTTCAGCAGCCCCAGCATTGCCACCGTGTCCATATCATATTGCGTGACTATAACGTCGCCGTTGACGGACAGCGGCACATAGGTTTCTATAGGCTTGTCGGTTATAACCACGCCGGCGGCATGAGTCGAAGCGTGGCGCGGCATGCCCTCAACTGCGCGCGATATGTCCAGCAGCCGCTGTATTTTCGGGTCGTTTTCATAAAGCTCGCGTATTGCAGGGTCGCCCATCGCGTCCTCGAGCGTTATCCCAAGCCGCTGCGGGATAAGCTTTGCGACCCTGTCAACCTCCGCATACGACATTCCGAGCGCCCGTCCAACGTCACGGACCGCGGCGCGCGCCGCCATCGTGCCGAACGTTATAATCTGCGCCACATGGTCGTGACCGTATTTTTCGCCCACATAGGCTATAACCTCGTCGCGGCGGTTGTAGCAAAAGTCGATGTCAAAGTCCGGCATGGACACACGCTCGGGGTTGAGAAACGCCTCAAACACCAGGTCATAGCGAAGCGGGTCAATGTCGGTTATACCCGTCAGATATGCGACAAGGCTGCCAGTACCCGAGCCGCGGCCGGGCCCGGTGGGTATATCGTGGGATTTAGCGTATCCCACGAAGTCGGCGACAATGAGGAAATACTCGCTGTATCCCATTTGGGATATAACCGACAGCTCATAGTCTATGCGCTCGCGGTACATTTCGGGCGTGCGCTTTTCGTCGGGTACGATCTCGCCCGACATAAGCTTTTTCGCAAGACCCGTATTTGTTAGCTTGCGCAGATACGAGTCCGGGTCCATGCCGCCGGGCGGCGTAAACGTCGGCAGATACACCTTGTCGAACTCAAAACGAAAATTGCAGCGCTCCGCTATCTTAACGGTATTTTCGACCGCCTCGGGATAAGCCGCGAAAAGCCGCTTCATCTCGTCGGTCGACTTGTAATAAAACTCGTCGGTTTCAAATCCGAGCGGCCGGCCGTCGGTTATCACGCTGTTTGTCTGTATACACATCAGGATTGCGTGTGTATCGGCGTCCTGACGCCTTATATAATGCACGTCATTTGTGGCCACGAGCGGAATGCCTGTCCGCTCCGAAATTTCGGCAAGCGCGGTGTTAACGGTCTGCTGCTCCGGCAAACCGTGGTCCTGAAGCTCCAGATAGAAGTTGTCAGTCCCGAAAATTGAGGCGAGTTTTTTAGCATGCTGTTCGGCTGAGGCAATGTCGCCGCGCAAAATCGCCTGCGGTATATAGCCGCCGAGGCATGCCGACAGCGCAACAAGCCCCTCGGAGTGGTTTTCGAGCAGCTCGAGGTCGGCGCGCGGCTTTGAGTAAAATCCCTCGACAAACGCGCGCGATACAATGCGTATCAGGTTGCGATAGCCTGTCTCGTCCTTGACAAGCAGCACAAGGTGATAGTTTTCACTGTCTGTCCCGTGCGTCTTATCAAACCGGGTGCGGGGCGCAACATATATTTCGCAGCCTATGATAGGCTTTACCCCCTCGTCCATGCAGGCACGAAAAAAGGCGACGGCGCCGTACATGACGCCGTGGTCAGTAATCGCAACCGCGTCGTGTCCGGCAGCTTTCGCCGCCTTCGGTATGTCCGCTATGCGGCATGCGCCGTCCAGCAGACTATATTCGCTGTGAAGGTGAAGATGTACAAAATCAGACATGGCAATAAAATATCATTAAACACTCAGGTCGTCCCAACAGGCCACTTGTTATCATTTTTTAGCGATAATCAGCCCGAATTTTTATGTATCAGGCAATCTCACCGCTTAATTTGCATATTTTAATATCCTGTCCAGCCGGTGTTTTACTCCCGACTTTGTGAGAGGCGGGTCATGCAGAGCCGCAAGCTCTGCAAGTGTCGCGTTGGGATTTTCAATCCGTACTTTAGCCGTTTCAAGCAGCTCGGCCGGCACGTCCTCTGCGCCCGAAGCGAGCATCCGACCAATAGCCTCAATCTGGCTTTGCGCCGCATCCACCGTTTTTGAAATATTTGCGGCATCGCAGTTGGCGCAGCGGTTGGCATTGCCTCTCAATTCGCGCAATATTTTGGCGTTCATCAGTTCAAATGCCGCCTTTTGCGCCCCGATAATCTGAAGCACGTCTTCGACCGCCTCACTGCCCTTAAAATAAACACCCGTGGAATTTGAGGCCGGCCTGTCAACAATACCCGGAGTCATGCCAAATTCAGCAATCAATTCGGCAATCTGTTCGGCACGTCCGTCGGAAGGGGCGATAAATTCAAGATGATATGAGCGACCGGGTGCGTTTACCGTTCCGCATTCGACGAATGCTCCACGCAGAAATACCTGTCGGCATAGCTCGCACCCAAATGCATCTTTATTCAGCGTGTTATGAGCATTTTCGCCAAGCTCACCAAAAATTCTGTCAAGCTCTGACGGGATTTTGACAGTAAGTTTCGGTCCGTCCTCGCAGACAATACCAAACACATCGTCCATAAGCGCCCGCAGGCATCGGTTTGTGTCGGGTGAATCGGCACGCATTTCAATCGCTTCCCGCGAAAACACACGCGAGGCAAACATATAGCCGTATAAAAACGAGCGCCGGCAGCAGTTGTTTTTAATAGTGATGTTACAAAGGTCGAGTTTGACCCGTTGCGAAAACGAGCGCTTCATGCGTGACTCACTCCGGTATAAAGTATTTTAAAAGAGCGGATGTTTGCGTGCAATAAACGGCGGCTGCTGACGCTTATTTGTCGCCCGTAAATTTTTTGACTATATCTCTGTGAATGGTAACCGTGTTAAGATTTCTTGAGCGCAGATGGCCGGCGAGAGCCTCCGCTATCGCGACCGAACGGTGCTTGCCGCCTGTGCAGCCGAACGCTATTATAAGCTGGGGTTTGCCCTCGCTTATATATTGCGGGATTAAAAAGTCTATCAAATCGAAAAGTTTGTCCATAAACACTTTCGTCTGCTCATGCGAAAACACATAATCCCGCACCGGGTCGTCAAGACCCGTTAGATCACGGAGGTGTGGCACATAAAATGGGTTGGGGAAACAACGCACGTCAAAAACTAAATCCGCCTCGGTTGCTATGCCGTATTTAAACCCGAAAGAAAGGCAGGTTATTATCATCCCGCCACCGCTCTCGGAGGCGAAAAGTATAGCTTTAATACGGTCGCGGAGCTGCATAGGCGTCAGAGTAGAGGTGTCGATAACATAGTCGGCATGCGCCTTCACAGGCTCGAGCAGCTGCCGCTCAAGCGTTATTGCCTCCGAAACCGTGACGTTTTTCAGTGCGACCAGCGGGTGAAGCCGCCGCGTTTCTTTATATCGATTCAAAAGAACGCGGTCGTTGCAGTCAATAAACACCATCCGACAGACAAAACCGCGTCTCTTAAGGACGTCAAGCTGCTCAAACAGCGTGTCAAACTCATGCTCGCCGCGGACGTCAAGTACAAACGCCACATTCTGTGCCTTGCCCGGCGTTTGCGTGTAAAGTTCCACAAACGTCGCAATCAGCGCCGCCGGCATGTTGTCTATGCAGTAATAGCCCATGTCCTCAAGCGTGTTTGAGGCTTGGGTTTTGCCGGCCCCCGACATTCCCGTAAGTACCAGAAACTCCATCCTTTTATACGCTCCCGGTTTTGAGGTTCTTTGATTTCCCCGTCGCGCCCTGCACGGACGGTTTGCGCCGGTCAAAGCGGCAGATTGATGCGGCCGATGCCCCTTGTTTTGCAGTTTTCGCGCCGCCCGCTTGTCCGGCCGAAATAGGCGCGGTTACTCGGCAGGAATATACCGCACCTCAGGCTGGATGTTCACGCCGAAATTCATGTATACTACGTTGCGGATATGCTCGATAAGCCTCAGTACATCCGATGCTGTCGCGCCGCCTTTGTTGACAATGAAACCGGCATGTTTTTCGGACACCTGCGCCCCGCCGACCGTCATTCCCTTGAGTCCCGAATCCTCTATGAGCTTTGCCGTAAAATACCCTTCGCAGCGCTTGAAAACGCTTCCGGCGCTCGGCAAGTCGAGCGGCTGTTTTTCAATCCGCTGGTTCATCAGTTTGCGCATAAGCGCGTCAATTTCGACCGGATCGCTTTCCTTCAGCCTGAAATCCGACGACAGGATTATCAGCGGCGAGTTCATATACACGCTTTCCCTGTAACCGAAGCGCTGCTCGTTGCCACTGTATACCTCAATCTCGCAGGTGTCGGGATTGTATACCCGACTTGATATGCAAACGTCCTTAATCTCTCCGCCGTAGGCGCCTGCATTCATGTAAACCGCGCCGCCGACCGAGCCGGGGATCCCGTAAGTAAATTCCAGTCCCGAAAGCGATGCGCGATAAGCGGCGACCGACAGCGCGGTCACCGACATGCCGCTGCCTGCCGTTACATTTTCGCCGCTTATCGTGACGGATTTAAGTTCTGATGTAAAAATAACGACGCCTCGGTAGCCGGGGTCGTCAAAAAGCACATTTGAGGCGTTGCCGAAAACATTGTACCGAACGCCGACCGAGCGGACAAACTCCACAAGACTGATCAGCGCGCGCTCGGTTTTTGGATAGACTATAAAGTCGGCCGGCCCGCCAATCCTAAATGTGCAAAGGGACGAAAGCGGATAATCGGCCAAAAAGGTCAATTCCCCGCGTTCGAGCTGTGATATGAGATATGGTCTAAGCGTCGCGTAATCAGTCATAATCAGATGTTTCCATTGTTTTAATCTGATACGGCTTTTATATTTTATGCCACAAGCCGGATAAAAATGAACATGGTAATCTTGCCTAAAATCAGCCGAAAAGACCTATATCATAACAGCCAAAGGCTTTTGAGCCGCCGGCTATCATGATACTGTATAGCGCATAAAAACTTTCTTGCCTTTTCTGACTATTATATCGCGCGAGGCAAAATCCTCGGCAGAAAGGGCAGTATCGATAGACGTAACCTTTTCGTCACATATCGAAACGCCGCCCTGCTGTATAAGCCTGCGCGCCTCGCCTTTGGACGGCGCCAGTTTGCCGGCAACCAGCATGTCAATGACCGTAATCTTGCCGTCGGTGAAGTTTTCTGCCGTAAGTGTGCAGGTAGGCATATTTTCGGATATTCCGCCCGCCGAGAAAAGGGTTCGCGCAGCCTCAAGCGCTTTTTTTGCCTCTTGCTCGCCATGAACAAGCCTTGTCAACTCGTATGCAAGGAGCTCTTTCGCGGCGTTAAGCTCGCTGCCCTCGAGTTTCTCGTATTTTGATATCTCGTCCAGCGACAGGAAGGTAAGCATTTTAAGGCAATTTATGACGTCCGCGTCGGCAATATTACGCCAGTACTGGAAGAAGTCGTACGGAGGTGTCTTTTCGGGGTCGAGCCAAACCGCGCCCTTCTCGGTTTTGCCCATTTTCTTGCCTTCGCTGGTGGTAAGCAGCTTGAAAGTAAGACCATAAGCCTCGCCGCCGAGCTTGCGCCTGATAAGCTCCACTCCGCCGATGATGTTCGACCACTGGTCGTCGCCGCCAAGCTGGAGCTTGCAGCCATAATCGGTGTAGAGCTTGAAAAAATCAAAGCTCTGAAGCAGCATATAGTTGAACTCAAGGAATGTCAGGCCGGTTTCAAGGCGGGCCTTGTAGCACTCGGCCGCAAGCATGCGGTTGACCGAGAAATGCGGGCCTATATCGCGCAAGAAATCGATATAGTTGAGGTTGTACAGCCAGTCGGCGTTGTTTACAAACAGCGCTTTGCCGTCCGAGACATCTATAAAGCGTGACATCTGCTTTTTAAAACACTCGATGTTGTGCGCTATGGTCTCTTTCGTCATCATGCGCCGCATGTCCGACTTGCCCGACGGGTCGCCTATCATTCCGGTACCGCCGCCGAGCAATGCTATGGGACGATGGCCGGCGCGCTGCATGTGCGCCATGATTTTAAGCTGCATAAAGTGGCCGACATGCAAGCTGTCGGCGGTGGGGTCAAACCCGATGTAGAAGGTAACTTTTTCGTTATCGAGTAAATTCTGAACCGCTTCCGGGTCTGTACACTGTGCCAGAAGCCCACGATCTATAAATTCCTGATATAAACTCATACTGCCTGCAACATTTTCGCGGTCGCACAAAGCGATACAACGGTGAATCGCACGGCAATCGCGGATACCTTTCATAAATTTTATATTTTCAAGATAAAGTTTTTGTTAAATATATTATTTCAGACGGCGTACTCACGTGCGCCATCTCGGTCGCATTTCAATTATACTGTTCCCGTTTTGGGGCTTGTTATTTGCCGCTTTCAAGCAGCTCTTCCGCCGACTGAAGCAGCTTGTCTGTTATTTCCGCACCGCCCATAATGCGCGCAAGTTCTTTGATGCGCCCTTCTCTATCAAGCGGCGTAACTTCGGTTTCGACGCGCCCACCAGCCTCTTGCTTGCTTATTAGCAGCTGTGTGTCGGCAAGTGCCGCTATCTGGGCAGAGTGGGTGACGCATATCACCTGTGCGGCGCGCGAGAGATTCTTGAGCTTTACCCCGATTTTATATGAGGTTTTGCCCGACACTCCCGTGTCTATCTCGTCAAAGATTAGTGTCGACGCGCCGCCACGCGTCAGCACGCTCTTTATTGCAAGCATTACACGCGAAAGCTCGCCGCCCGACGCTATTTTTGCAAGCGGTTTCGGCGGCTCGCCGGGGTTGGTCATTATGAGAAACTCAACCGCATCAACACCCCGCCTTGTATAGGACTGCTTGCGCGTCAGGCTCACCGTAAACACGGCTTTCTCCAGCTCGAGCTCGGCAAGCTCGGCCGTCACCGCTGCCGAAAGCCGCTCAGCCGCATCGCGTCTTACAACTGTAAGCTCCGCTGCCGCGGCTTCGGTCTGCGCCTCACACTCGGCAAGCTGCTTTTCAAGCTCCGCAATACGCAGGTCGCTGCTCTCCAGCGCCGAAAGCTCTGCCGCGATTTTTGCACGAAACTCGAGTATCTCGCCGATGTCCGCACCGTATTTTCGCTTGAGCTTTGCAATAGCGTCCAGCCTGCTCTCAATTCGGTCAAGCTCTTCGGACGGGTCGATGTCAAGGTCGTCTCCGCATGCGTCTGTCACGCGTTCTGCTATATCCTCAAGCTCAGAGCGAACCGTCTCAAGCCGCTCTACATAGCTTTCGGCATCGGGTACAAAGTCGCGCAGTTGCTCGAGCGCAGGAATTGCGCGCGTGACAAGGTCATAGGCCGACATGCCTTTTTCGGCTCTGTATAGCGCAGCCCTTACCAGCCTCGACTGGCGCGCAATAAGCTCGAGATTGCGCAGCTTGAGCCTTCTTGCCTCGAGCGCTTCCTCCTCGCCGGGCTTCAGCTTCGCACTGTCAATATCGGCAAGCTGAAAACGCAGCATCTCAATGCGCCGGGCTTTTTCAGCCTCGTCCACCGACATCGCCTCAAGCTCGTCGCGCACTTTGCAAAACGCATCGTACGCTTCAGTATATCTGGCGAGCGGCTCTCCGACATCGGCATACAAATCGACAAACGAAAGATGTGATGCGGGATTGAGCAATGCCTGGCTGTCGTGCTGGCCGTGAATGTTTACGAGCAGCGTTCCGACCTCGCGCAGCGTGGATGCCGGCACCGCGCGCCCGTTTAACCTTGCAATCGATCTGCCGTCGGGGGTTATCTCGCGGCTGACATACAGCATGCCGTCCTCGTCGGGCTCTATTCCAAGCTCCGAAAAGGCCGCAAGCTCGTCGTCTCCGAAGCCTCCGAACACGGCGCTTACCCGAGCCGACCGCTCGCCCGTTCGAATCAGCTCTTTCTGCGCGCGCGCGCCGAGAAGCAACATTATAGAATCTATTATAATCGATTTCCCCGCGCCGGTCTCGCCGGTGAGCACCGTAAATCCGGGCGAAAAGCCTATCGTCGCGCGCTTTATAACGGCTATATTCTCTATATCAAGCTCATATAACATAGCAATTTGTATAAAAAGCCCGAACCGGCGGGACCCCCGGGACGGTTGCCCGTCCGCGCGCGGGCTGCGCCGGTTCACAAAAGGAAAGAGAGAGGAAAGAGATTACAACGCCACAGCATTTAATGTCTGCCATCGCCGACGTCGGCACGCAATGCGCTGCGGAATTTATCCGCAAGCTCGAGCGCCGTCTCGCGCTCCCGCACCAGCACAAATATCGTGTCGTCGCCCGCAATGCTGCCGACTATATCGCCCCAGTTCATGCCGTCAATGGCGGCAGCCGCCGCCTGGGCCATGCCGGGATATGTTTTCAGCACCACAATGTTGTCGGCATAGTCTACTTTCACAACTGTCTCGCGGATTATATTGCGGTACTTTGCCGAGATGCGCGCCTCGTCGCTTGTCGAGACGGCGTATCTGTATTTGTTTTGCCCGCCGTCGCAAGCAATTTTAACCAGCTTCAGGTCCCTGATGTCGCGCGATATTGTTGCCTGCGTTACCGCTATTCCAACTTCGCGCAGCTTTGAAATAAGTTCGTCTTGTGTTTCTATCGGATATTCCTGAATTATTTCGAGTATTTTTCGGTGACGAGTACTTTTCATATTAACTCTGATATGAGTATTACTCATTCTGTCATAGGAATTCCCTGCTCCCACAGTGAGTAGGGGCAAACGGGTATATTGTTAACATACAGTCTGTACTGGAATCCATATCCGGCGGTGAAACCGGTCGTTCCCACGGTGCCGATTGTGTCGCCGGTCTTAACCATGTCTCCAACCTTGACCTCTATCTCGCCAAGATATGCGTAAAGACTCTTTAATCCGAAACCGTGATCAATTATAACCGTGTTTCCGGTAAGCGTAAGATCGCCGACATATATTACCTTGCCGTTGTTTGCGGCAAGCGCTTTGTCGCCGGCATTGACTATATAGTCAACTCCGGGGTTGCGGTAGGGCTCGCCGCTGCCGTATGTGCCGGTCAGCTTGCGATATATGCCGAACCCGGCAGTTATATAACGGTTTGCCACACCCTCGATAAATTTGCCTTCCCAATACCTGACCTCGCCATCGGCGGTCAGATAGGGGCCTGCAACTCGGCTGAACTCCTCCAGTGTTTCGGCGGTAAATTTGGACGCCATCTCCTGCGTGGAAACGTTTACGTCTTTCGACCTGAATGTTTTGGGCTCAATTGCAAGTGAAATTGTCTGGGTCACGCCGCCGGCGTTGATAGTAAACGAGTATGAAGATGTGTCCGGCAAATCAACCGATATGGGCACAAGCGCGCGCACATAGTCGCCGTCGCGATAAAACTTCGGCGTATAGCCAATTTCCGGCTCGGATGTAAAAGTTATCTGTGAAATATCGGTTACATTTTTGCCCGTTATTACAACAAATTCTCCGGGCTGAATCGAGGTTTCGCCCAGATAAAACACCGGTGCGGGCTGGACATAAGCAGCAAACTCATACGTCGCCTCGCCAAACGCGCCACGCGCTTCGTTTTCATACCATTTGGCGGTAACGGTCACGTCGAGGTTTTCGCCTTCTTCAAATGTATACGAGGCTATGTTTTCATAGAGGTCGTCGTACACCGTCAATCCGTAACGCTTGATGCTGACAACCAAGTAGTCCGGCTCGATTGTAAAGCGCAGGTCAAGCCCGCCAAGCAGCGTAATCCGCTGCATCTCGGACGATGTGGGTACCTCTACTTCTTTGTATATGTTCCCATAGCTCAAGCACTGCCACGACATCTCGGTCGGCAGTATCACCGTGCCGCCGTCGCCGAAATTCATCACAGGCGGCGCCGATGCCGGGAAAATGCAAACGCCGTACGACGACTGTATAAACGTCGACGCTTTGTCTGCCGGGATTTTATATGCTTTACCCGAACCGTCGACAAAATATGAGTTGTCGGGGTCGGCAGAGAAGTAATATCTGTATGTGGTTGCAAGGTCATAACTGTAATAGACAGCTTCAAAATAGTCAGCAAATGCAAGCTGCTGCGGAAGGCTGCCCACCGCTTTGGATGCTTTATTTAAATCCAAAAAATATGCAATTACGCTGCCCTCAAACTCTTTTTCCGAGGACTCGGTAGTAAATATATAGGTATTGCCGGTTAAATCGGTAAGCTCCATGCGGGTAACGGCACCTTCTCTGACCGGAGCTTTCCGGGCGGAGGCGTAAGCCCATATACCTATATATGTCGGGATAAACAGCAGTACTATGCATACTGCCCAGATAAGCTTTTTTTTGATACCGGTCATTTTTTTCAATCACGCTCCGTAATACGGCTGTTACGATAAATCAACGATTTCGGCCTTGTGCCGCGTGTATGGTAAAAACACGCGCAACAGGTCCGATGTTTTTATTTTCAGGCTGGAAGTGTTCACGCAGGGGTGGCATCCTATAAACTCGTTTGCCACAAGTTCTCTGTCGATTACGAGCCTCACTTTACCCTCGGTATCGTTTTTCAGTGCAAGCACCGATAGCGAACCGGGGGAAACGCCAAGCAGCTTTTCCATCAGAGGTCCCGGCGCAAACGAGAGTCTGGGCGCGCCGATAGCTTTGGCAAGCACTGACGAGCTGATTCTTTTGCTACCGGGCAGCATAACAAGGAAAAACATTGTCTGCTTGCGGTCGCAAAGCAGGAGATTTTTACACATCGGAACTCCGAGCAGCTCGTCGATTTCGACGCAGTCTTCAATTGTCATTGCCGGCTCATGGGACACACGTGTAAATTTTATCCCGAGCCTTGAAAGCAGCTCATAGACCTCCGCTTCGCGCTCGGTGCAGTTTTCAGGTGGTACGGTGTAAAGGGTCGGGTCAAACAGAATGCTCATTCATTTTTGGTCCTTGCCGTCATTTAAACGCATCGTCCGGCAGGCGCAGGGCGCAATTTTACCGGACAAAACATGAATAATTATAAAAATTCTTACAATGATTATAACACACAATATTTTCTGTGTCAACAAATACGGCACAGTTTGAGCATTGTTACCCGCCTGCGTACATAAGGTGCAAATTCAAGCGTTTTGAAGAGAAAATCCGGCTCGGTCGGCAGCTCTATCGAGGCAATCGTCTGTTTACAGCCGCAAGCGTTCATAAACGACTTTAACAAGCCCGGCTCGGGCAGGGAGGAGATTTCCTTTTGCAGCTCGGAAGCAAGCATATCCAGCCTCTGCTGCGTTATTCCATCAAGCGGATCGGGCAGATTTTCGCGAATTATCCCGTCTGTCAGCCTGCCGAACACCGGCAAAAGATACTCTCGCTCGTATATATTTTTCCTCAAAACCGGCCGCTCGATTTCTCTGTATAGCGCGAGCAATATAAGCGTCGCCACTCCCACTTTTTCGCCATGCAACGCGGAGACAGGCTCGTTTATACAGTGCATCTCCCATAGGTGCGAGAGATGGTGCTCGGAACCGCTCGCAGGTCGCGAGCTGCCGTATGCCTGCATTGCAAGGCCGGAGGCCACAAGCGCACGCATTAAAAGCACGCCGAAGTCGGGAGAGCCCGGCTCGGACGAGACCACTTTTTCAAGCGCGTCGCGCTCGAGCATGTAAATATCACCGTCAAACCGCTCGCCCGTCACAACACTTGACACCTTCCAGTCGAAAAGCGATATGTATTTGCCCAGCATATCGCCCACACCGGCGGCAACAAGCTCCGGCGGCGCACTCATAAAAATACTCGGCTCGGCAAAAAGAGCGAGTGGCGGAACCGCCTCAAACGTGATTTTTTGGCCGCCCACCGTCATCGCCGCAACGCCGGATACAAATCCGTCGACACTTGGCGCCGTGGGCAACGAAATAAACGGCAAGCCCAGCTTATGGGCTGTATAGCGCACAAGGTCATGGATAGTGCCGGCGCCAACCGCAACCAACAGTTTTTTCGCCGCCGCGCGCTCTTCAAGCGGCGCCGCAAGCTCGGGATCGGCTATGGCGTCGCCGGGAAATACATAGCGCTCTGTGGTACCAAACACCGACTTTGCAATCGGCTCGGTATTTGTGTCGCAAACCGCAAGCACACCATCGCTTACGCCGAAGTTTTGGACTATATATTCGCGCGCCGCGGGCATTGCGCCGTCTCCTATTATGACAGGGGAGGTAGCAAAAGTCGTCATAATGGCTCCTTAACATAAAAATTTTAAACAATTCTCACCGTTTATTCATAAACTGCGTTTGCCAAAAATATATTTTTAGCAAACGAATAATATCGGAGGAAAAAGCCATGTTTGTATATTCATTCAAAGCCTCGACACTAAAAATTGCCGGGCTTGCGGCACTTTCGCTGGCGCTGCTGATAGTTTTGATAGCTATTATACCCTCGATGGGCTCGGGCTCGCAAACCAAAGCCGACAAAGTCGGGGAAGTGGCGGCCGCCGCTATAAACTATGACAAAATCAAGACCAACGAAGACCGCATTGCATTTTTGGCGCAGTTCGGTTGGGAGGTAGAGCCCGAGCCGGCTGAAGAAGCGACGGTCACAATACCGTCCGAGTTCGACCGTGTTTTCGTCAGCTACAACGAGCTGCAAAAGCGCCAGGGGCTTGACCTTTCAAGGTATAAACGCAAAGAAATGACCCGCTACACCTACATAGTCAAAAACTATCCCGACTACGACGGCGTTGTATATGCAAACCTGCTCGTCTATCGCAACAGGGTTGTGGGCGGCGACATCTGCTCGGCCGATGTAAACGGCTTTTTGCACGGATTCAAGAAAAACAGCTGAAAGTTTCCATATTATATTAGCACATCGGATGTCCCGTTTCAACAACGGGATACCGAAAGCTGACGCCGGGCAATAGTCCGGCGGTGTTTTTTCTACAAAAAATTATAAAAGGCTTATCCGTAATAAAAACCTGCGACGTCATAACGCGATTAACACCGGCATATATAATTTATGAATTTTGATAGAAATATTTACCCCGGAGGATTAACAATGAAACAGCCGCAAGTTAAGATATTGGCCCTCCTTTTATGCGCGGCAATTATACTGCCGGTGCCGTCCGGCGTTTTCGCGTCGGAGCCCGGCGACATGGTCGATGTTGCGCAGGATGAAGGGGTGCTTCACGCATACGCGGACGAGACGGGCGATTTTGTGCTCCCGGCGGCACAGCCGTTTGCGCTCGAGCTTGAAACGCCTTCGTATATCCTCATGGAAGCCGAGACCGGACGGGTTCTCTGCGAAAAAAACCCCGACATACCCCTGCCTCCCGCATCGGTTACAAAAATCATGACACTTCTGCTGGTGATGGAAGCTCTTGAAAACGGCTCTATCAAGCTGACCGACATGGTTCCGGTCAGCGAAGATGCGGCAAGCAAGGGCGGGTCGCAGATATACCTTGAGGTCGGCGAGGAAATGACCGTCGAAGACATGATAAAGGCTGTGGTTATCTCTTCGGCAAACGATGCCTCAGTCGCGCTTGCGGAGCTTGTCGCCGGCAGCGAACAAGCCTTTGTCGAGCGTATGAACAAACGCGCGCAAGAGCTTGGCATGACAAACACCCATTTCGAAAACTGTACCGGTCTGGACGATACCGTCACTAATTTAGTCAGCGCGCGTGACATTGCCATAATGTCGCGGGAGCTGCTCAAGCATAAAAAAATACTCGATTACACTACTATATGGATGGACACTGTGCGGGACGGCACATTCGGACTAACAAATACAAACCGCTTGATCCGTTTCTATAACGGCGCAAACGGGCTGAAAACCGGCTCGACGGCGAAAGCCAAGTTCTGTATAAGCGCAACGGCGCTGCGCGACAATATGCAGCTCATCGCGGTTGTGATGGCGGCGCCTTCCCGCGACAGCCGCAATGAATCGGCGAAAAAGCTGCTCGATTACGGGTTTGCAAACTATGCATACCTGACCCGTGAAAAAGGCTCTGCAGGCCCTATTAAAGTGCTTGGCGGCATCTCCTCCGAATGTCCTACAACCTACGACTCGTTCGGCGTCGTGGTGGAAAAATCGGCCGGCTCAAAACTTGAGGCAGCAATAGAGCTGCCCGAGGCTATCCCCGCGCCGGTAAAGGCCGGCGATATAATAGGGCGCATTGAATATAGCCTAAACGGCGAGGTGCTCGGCGAGGTTCCGGTACGTGCTGCCGAGTCGGTCGATAAAATCAGCTTCTTTGGCGTGCTGGGTAGGCTGGCGGCGAAGTTTTTCCTCAGCGGAAACCATTAATCTGCTTTGCCGGCAGACATCAGCAATATTTGCCACAGGCACATGTAACTTTGTGTCGAAAATATCTTAACAGACAGCTTACACACATTTTATAAATAATTCATACATAAGACTTGTTAAAAATCCGAGTTTGAAATATAATAGAATTGGAATACTATCACAAAATAATGAAGTAAAGGCAGTATAAAATGGCACTCAAATTAAATGACATCTATACCCGTGGATTTATATCCGGTGCGGACTTTGATTCTATCGCGCCGGAAGTAGAGTCGGCGTGCGCAAAAATTCGTGACAAAAGCGGCGCCGGCTCTGATTTTCTGGGCTGGGTTGACCTGCCTGTGCGCTACCGCGAGGACCCCGTCGCGGTAGAAGAGCTTGCACAAATCAAAAAAGCGGCTGAAAAAATCCGCTCGACGTGCGATATTTTCGTTGTCATCGGTATCGGCGGTTCGTATCTCGGCGCCAGAGCCGCTATTGAATTTATCCGCTCCCAGCAGTACAACCTGCTCTCCGGTGACGGCCCGCAGATCTATTTTGCAGGCAACAGCCTGTCAACATTTGACACCGCCAATCTGCTTAAAATTTGCTCCGACGAAAGCAAAAACGTATGCGTGAATGTAATCTCTAAGTCGGGCAAAACCACCGAGCCGGCTGTGGCTTTCCGGCTTTTCAGAGACCTTCTTGAGCGCCGCTACGGCGAAGATGGCGCACGCGAGCGCATTTTCGTCACGACCGACCGTGCGCGCGGCAAACTGCTTGAGCTTGCGCGCGAAAAGGGCTATCAGACATTCGTCGTGCCGGACGATGTCGGCGGCCGCTACTCGGTTTTAACTCCCGTCGGCCTTTTGCCCATCGCCGTGGCGGGCATTGACATCGACGCCATGCTGGACGGTGCCGCAAAAGCGCGCGAGGATGCGCTTTCGCCCGACTCCGACGCCGTAAAATACGCGGCGATTCGCAACCTGCTTCTCCGCAGCGGCAAATCGATTGAGATTCTTGCCACATACGAAAGCCGCATGGCAATGATTGCCGAGTGGTGGAAACAGCTTTACGGCGAAAGCGAAGGGAAGGACGGAAAAGGACTTTTCCCCGCCTCTGTTATCTTTTCTACCGACCTTCATTCGCTCGGCCAATACATCCAGCAGGGCACTCGCAACATATTTGAAACCGTGCTGTATATTAAAGACTCCGCACCCGACCTTCCCATCCCGGCCGATCCCGGCGACGTAGACGGCCTGAGCTTCCTTGAAGGCAACCCGCTCGAGTTTATCTCGCGCAATGCGTTTTTGGCAACGATCCTCGCGCATTACGAGGGCGGAGTGCCCAACATCGTGCTCACGCTCGATGCCGCGGACGAATATAACCTTGGATACCTTTTCTATTTCTTCGAGTATGCTTGCGCGGTTTCCGGCTATTTGCTCGGCGTCAACCCGTTTGACCAGCCGGGGGTCGAAGCCTACAAAAACAACATGTACGCTCTTCTCGGAATGCCCGGCGCGGAAAACGAGGCTCTGCGTCAAACCCTTTTGAAAAGGCTTGAGTCGGCAAACCTGTTCTGAATTCTAATGCAAACCCACATCTGTAACAATTAAGATAAACCGCAATAATATTATGGAGGATGTACCAATGCTCAAACTGATTGTCGGCGTGAAAGGATCCGGTAAAACAAAGACCCTTATCGAGCTCGCAAACGACGCCGTTGGAAAATCAAACGGCGATGTTATCTGCATCGAAAAAGGATCGAAACTTATCCATGAAATCAAGTATCAGGCAAGGCTCATCGATACGACCGAGTTTAATATCAGTTCTGCCGATGAACTTTATGGACTTATCGCCGGCGTCTATGCCTCCAACAGGGATGTAACGGATATTTTCATCGACTCGGCCCTTAAGATTTGTGACTGCACACTTGACGTATTTGAAGCATTTATCGACCGCGTCGCAGCCCTTGCCGAAAAGCATGGCATCAACTTTGTCATAACCTCGTCCATCCCCAGCAACGAGCTTACCCCCGGACTTGCAAAGTACGTCTGACGAAAATCCGATAAACTAAATTATATCTCCCGCATATTATATTATGGAAAGATACCGATACGCGGGCTAAAATAGCCCGCGTACAGCGGGAATCTCGAGCGCGGCAATAAGAAAGCCGCGGAAGTAATATGAGGGAGATGAATAAATAATGGCTGATAACAGAAGCTGTCCATCCGTAGGCGGCTCTGTCGGCCGCGAAGTTGTCTGCATCGACACCAACCGCGTGCTTGACAGTTGCCGCGATAAGGATTGCTTCGAAGATGTAAAGGTGTTTTTGACCAATTTCGGTCAAGATATTATCAACAAAGCCAACGACATTCGCGTGAGGGATGCATGCCTTGCCGGAGCCGACATTTCAATTGAACCTATCCAGTTCAATCGCGGGTTCTATACCGTCAGGTGCCGTTTTTACGTTAAATTATACTGTGAAGTTTGCACCGGAGCGGGTAACCAAAGCAAAGTCGTACCCATTGAAGGCATCGCGGTATGCGAAAAGAAGGCTGTCCTTTACGGCGGCGAAGGCTGCGTGAACATTTTCAGAAGCGACGGCGTCGGCGGATTCTGCTCGTGCGGCAGATACGGCGAGCCGGCAAACAACCTGCCCACCGCGATTGTCGAAACCGTTGATCCGATTGTGCTTGACGCCAACATTTGCGAAAAGCCGCGTGACTGCTATTGTTGCTGCTGCTGTGTGGGAGATATTCCGGACAGCGTGTGCAGCACCGTCAGCGGCGCACTTGTAGACACCACCGACGACGATCGGAACCTGTATGTAACGCTCGGATTCTTCACGGTCATCAGAATCGTGCGTCCCGGCCAATATCTTGTCAACGCTGCCGAGTACAGCGTGCCCGAGAAGGTATGCCGTTCCTTTGATGCCGAAGATCCCTGCGAGCTCTTTGAGAAAATGGCTTTCCCGGTTCAGGAGTTTACACCTTGCAATACTAAACCACTGGGCTACAATACATAAGGTAGCTTAAAGCGCGCCACGAAAAGGCGCGCTTTCCTTTTTTGCCTGTACAGCCGATTTTAAGCTTGTCAAAAACGCCGGCGACCGAGTTCCGGTCACCGGCGTTTTTTCTTTGGTTATTTTTCACTTAGTTAATCTTATTGTAAACCTCACCGAGCAAATAAAATGCGTATGCTCTGGTGGCGGGCGATTTGGGATGGAAGTCGGATCTGTAGAAAAGCTCGGCCTCGACAAGCGACATGACGCCCGCACGCACCATAGAAGGCGTGGTTGTTACTTCGCTGCCGTATTTAAGTTTGCCCAGTACCACTTTCGCGGACTGTTTGGGAGGTGTGATCACACCGGGGGTAGCCAAGAGCACTCGATAGCAGACATATGCAAAATCCTCGTATGTAAGAGCGTCTTTGTCGGCTATAAATGTCTCATCTATAACGGCTTTGTTTGTATTTGCTCCGACCGCGGTCAGCCACGAGAGCAGTTCTTCATAGGACACCGAGCCGTCGGGATTGAGCGTCGTACCGTCGGATATAACCTTTGCCTGCACGAGCGTGGTAAGCGACGGGATAAGCGCGTCGGCATGTGCTCCGAGGTCGGTGAAGCTAACAGACGCCTTTGTCTTATACGAGAAGGTTGCCACCGAGCTGTCTTTGTAACCGTCTTTAACCGCAATAGCCTTTATAACCATCTCGGTTTTATTGATCTTGATGGGGCCGGTATAAAGTTTTGCGGTTGTGTCGGGCGTCGAACCGTCGGTTGTATAATAGATGTCTGCGCCCTGCGTGGTGGTCGAAAGCGTCACTGTAGAGCCAAACTCAACCGTTGAGCCTGACTTTACACTTGCGGTAGGCGTGGCGCAGGTAAAAACAATGGGATTGTAATTCCAGTAATAATAGTAGTAGGGATAGAAGTCATCCCATTCATCCTTGTCAATGAGATCTTGCTGATACAGCCACAGCAGATAGTAATAATAGTTTGATATATCTTCACTGTCTTTGGGAGGCTGGGGCAGATAAGGCTGGTCGGGCAGGAAAATCGGCCACGGCCAATCTATATCCTCATAGTCGAAGCCCGGATACCAGTAGTACGGCGGATATGGATAATCGGGGAGGTATATGTAGCCCGGATATTGTCCGTACAGATACTGGTAATAGTATACCCAGTCATAAGCAATCCAAGAGGTTTTGGATTTATCGATTATATCGTCTGTTGCAGCCGACGCTGACACCGGCAATGCCAAAAGCAGCAAAATAGCAGCCAAAACCGTGGCTATCAGTCTCTTTTTCATGTGGCTATCACTATCCCTCTTTCAAGTTAATTTTGTGTTGAAACCGCCGTCACTTGCGCCGTCTGCCGCCGCATTCGACACAAAAGGGGATTTCACAAAAGTAATACTCTCGGTAAAAATCATGATAGCACATTCTTCTTTCATTGTCAATAGTTTCATTTGTGGTCAAAAGAAAAATTTTTCCATTTTTCTGCAAGTGGGACGCCAGAGGGGTTGCCCGCCCGTCAAAACGGAAATTTTATCAGCAAAAAGCCCCCGTTGCATATCAACGGGAGCTTGTGTTTTTGTGCGCGCCTTACACGTTGAAATTTTCTCTTATTTTACAATGAATCTGTCTATAGCCTTCAGAAGGTCATCGCAGTCGTCCGAATGAATTGTCATTTCAATTGGCTTGAGCAGGTCAAGGCTGAAAATACCCATTATGGACCTGTCTCTTATACACATCTCCGAACCCACGAGACTAAGGCCAATCTCG
>DGDL01000032.1:11699-18980 GCA_002385415.1 Clostridiales bacterium UBA3953 | reverse complement strand
AGATGTGTATAAGAGACAGGTATAGCTGTCCCTTGCGCATTCCATCGAAGTTTTACCCGGGGTAGGCTCGTCTTGTTCTATGCAAAGCCAATCTAATCCCCTGCTTTTCGCCTCCTCTACAATCAGCCCGAAACCTATGACTCCGGCACCGAGCTCGCGGAAGCCTTTTCTGCCGCCTTCGGGCACGCAGTCTTTGAGATGCAGTATCGGGCACCTGTCCGAGTATTTTTTATAGTAATCAAGCGGGGACTCTCCGGCTGTATAAATCCAGCATGTGTCAAGCTCCGCGCCGAGAATGCTGGCGGGCAAATCGGAGTACAGTATATCCAGCTTATATCTGCCTCCTGCTTTTTCAAAATCGAAATCATGGTTGTGATAGAGAAGCTTTATCCCATACCCTTGAGCCGTCTCCGAAAAATTGCGTATTGCACAAAGTGTTTCCTCGTATTTGTCACCACCGGGCAATCTGTCATCCGGAAGCGCGCTTATAGGCATGTACCTGCACCCAAGCGCGGCGTAATAATTGAGTTTTTCGGCATCACACGCGATAACTTCGTGTATATCCGTATGTATGGAAAACACCTGGAGGTCGTTGTTACGCATTGCCGAAACAATTTCGTTCAGGCTGTCGCCGCCGAAATTGACGATTTCAACTCCGTCGTATCCGATTTCGGCTACTTCAGCAATGCATTTTTCGATGTTTCCCGGTAAAATATCACGGATCGAATATAACTGTAATGCAACTTTCATATCAGCACCCCGGAAATTACATTGTTATGACAATTATACGTTAATTTTCCTAAATAAACAAGTGCAATATGTTTAGGATTATACCCAAAAATTTAATAATAAACTGTAAACAGCGTTGTCGTGAATGCCATTTGTAATGTGCATGCAGAAAAAACGGGGATTTGCAGAAAAAATAAAAAAACCGCAGCTGGCATCTGCCAACTGCGGCTTTCACTTTGGTTGCGGAGGGAGGATTTGAACCTCCGACCTTTGGGTTATGAGCCCAACGAGCTACCGGGCTGCTCCACTCCGCGATATATAACTCCGGCTTTTGGTGCCGGTGACCGGAATCGAACCGGTACGAAACTTTCGTTTCACGGGATTTTAAGTCCCGGGTGTCTGCCTATTCCACCACACCGGCGTGTATTTAATAGGCTTTGATTCAACAACGCGGGGCTGTTTTATATAAGCCTGATGCCAGGACATTGGCAAGCTAATCAGCTTTTGCTTTTATCCGGCACATCATAGCCTTTTCCCCACCCCGCAACATCAAAAGCGACGCCGGCTTTTCCTCTGCGGTGATTATATTATACCACCCTTTTCTCCGTTTGTCAACCCCTTTTTTAAAAAGTATATTTTTTCGGGGCGGGCAATCTCCGCGGAGCGGATCTTATTATATCCGCCCCGCGGCTTTTTATTCCTCTTCCGTGTGCAAACTGTAAATGAGTTTTGACCCTTCTATATTTACATAAGTCTTGCCGTCTGCGTCGGGCGCGCTGTATGAAACCGAAAGCTCTTTGTCCACCGTACGTGCCGCCGTTGAAGAAATAGCCGGTCCGTCACCCGTTACCTCGGCTTTCACCGAATATTTTATGGCAACGGTTTTTGCCGCTGCGCTGCCCAGTCCATATTTTCGCAGTGTTTGGTCGTCGCGAACGTTATAGGCTTCGCAGTTTCTCAGTGACAGACCCGTCACGCTGTCAAACAGCTCTTTGACCGTACCTCTTTCGACTTGGTTTGGCTCGCCCAAGCCGTCATCGAGCATCCACACCTCGTCCTGCTCGGATGTTTCCTCTCCATCCGATGAAGACAATGCTTCCTTGTAGTAGCGGCGCACATTCTCCGCTCCGTCATCCGAGCGGGTTGTGACGGTGATTTCGGTCACCGAAGCAAACTCGACGGACGGAATCGTGTCATGCAAAATAAGGTCGTTGTGATTATATCTAAAATTGCTCAAAAGCGAGTTGGGAACAAGATACACCTTTCGGGTACCGTCAATATTCATATAGCGCGTGCCCGTGAAGGCGTTGAGGTCGCCAAGCAGCATTTTCATATCAGTGCCGTCGGCATACTTTACATAGATATAAGCATAGGGATCGTCAAGCCCGTATTTGGCAAGGTCGGCGGCTTGCTCCTCGACCAGCCTGTCGGCGGCTACCGCCGCGAGAGCCGTTGCCATTGACGTCGGCCGGGTCTGGTCGAGCGGGAAATTGTTGTCTTCGGCATTGCACCAGTAGTCATTTTTATACTCGAGCTTAACAGTCTCACCTTCGTAACTGTATTCTACATACCTGACATCGGTAATTTTATATTCGGCGAGCACTATTTTAGCGCTTTTTGCCGCCTCTTCCGCTGCTGCCTCGGCCGCCTTGCGCTCATTGTAAGCCAAAATGAGTGCATAGGCACCTCCAAGCACTCCGAGCGCCACAATCCCGGCAACAAGTGAAAGCAGTTTGTTTTTCTTTCTTTTTCGTTTACCTTTCATATCCATCAGCGTTTACGGCGAGTATTCCAGCGGACAAACCCCGCGACCAAAAGCAGTCCCGGTATAATTCCGATTATTATTATGCTCCATATCGTCGCGCCGGTATCGGATATATTCAGCGCCGCGACCTGCATAGATTTCGCTGCTATCGAGATCGAGCTTTGTTTGTCGCACAGAGTTGTCAGCGTCGCGATAAAGTATTTGTGGTTTCCAATCTGTGCCGTCAAATCGGAGATCAGGTCAGGCGACGAGAACCAAATAAGCCTGCCGCTGTCGGCATTTTGATTTTCCACTGTCGCCATGACGCCAAGCTGGAAAGGCCCGGGTTCGTCCGCGTCGGTCTTTACTATTTCGCCGACTTCCGGCAGCTCCATCTTTGCAAATGCGCTGTCGGTTGTCGTCATAAGTTTGGTTACTTTAACGGTAGCGGGAATATCTTCAGCCAAACGGATGCCGTGCGAGTTAGGCAGCACTATATAGACATTCGAGCCGGCTTTGTCGGTTATTTCATTTGCGCCTATTTTGGGCATGAGATAGAAAGGTATGCCGTTGTAGGTGTACGACATCGAGCCTTCTACAACAAGACCCTCCACAAACTGCAGGCCATATTCAGCCATAAACCCGAAAAGGTTGTCAAGGTTCGAGTATGCATAGCTTGTTATAAGCAGGATTTTGCCGCCGGAGGACACATAGCCCCTCAGCATCTCGATTTCTTCTTTCGTAAAGTCGTTTGACGGCGTGTTTATCATCAGCACGGTGCAGTCCTCGGGGATACCGCCTTCACTCATCAGCGAAACCGTATCCGTGTTGATGTTCTCGGAAGTGATATTTTTTAAAATCGAGTCGGTAACCGTCTTTTCTCCATGGCCGGTGGTGAAATAAACGGTGGGCAGATTTTCCTCCGTCACAAAATCAATAGCCGAGGTGAGCACCTGCTCGCCTGCAAACGAGGTTGTGCCCTTTGGCATAGTGCCGTACAGGTAATAGTAATACAGCTCCTCTTCGGTGTATGTTGTGACGTATATGTCAAAGTTGTCTATCGCATATGCACGGCCGCTATTGTGATTGACCACTATTATGCTGTTTTCGGACAAATCCTCGTCGGTATATTTGCTTATAAAGTCGGGGCTGAGCGCGGGGTCGACCTTACCCTGCTTTATTTTGGGGTTTGTTGCCGTATAGCGCTCCATAAAGCGGATAAGCTGGTCGTCCTCGTTGCCCGACGAGGCGATGAGATACATGGTTATATCGTCGGTGACAGAACGTATTATTTCCTTTGTTTCGTCGGAAATCGTGAAGATTTTATCTTTTGATGTGTCAAGCTTGGTAAAAGTTGCGGGCAGGGCGTTTACAAGCAGATTGACCACAATTACTATGGCAATTGCAATTGCGCACATCAGCGCGCTGTAGCCGCCGAAACGCACATATTTTGTGTCAAGCATCCGGCGCAATGAGTTTAGCTTTGACATATAAACGTCCTCCCACTAATTCCATCTGCGTCGGTCGACCGACTGCGACGTGAGGAACACGAACAGTGCCGCGACCGAGATGTAATATACTATCGACGTGATGTCGAACATGCGGCTGTATATAAAGGTGTTAATGCGGTCAAAAAGGGACAGCCACTTCATGACATCGGCAAACGAGCCGACAAACGCCGTTCGGTTGAAAATATAAATGCCGAGCAGCACCGCCTCTGCCACGCATCCGCAGAAAAAGGCGAGCCAGTAGTTTTTCGTCATTGAATAGATGAGATATCCAAGCACGAAAATCACAATCGTAAATGCAATAAACGACGCTATCGAAGTGTTGGGCACCATATTTGCAAGCCCGCTCATCAGGTTGCAAAGCAGCATGGCGCCAAAGGTGACAACCGCCGATATGACAATGCTTTCGGTCAGCGACGACACAAAAAGACCGATAGCTATAAGTGCCGCACCCAAAAGAAAATATCCAATCAGCGCGCTGTACGCCGTTATAAGGTTAACCGAACCGTACAATAGTAAAAACAGCGGATAAAGTGCCATTATGCCAAGAGGTATCGCAAATACGCTCAGCATGGCAAAATATTTTGCGAGCACCATTTTTGTCACCGACATCGGCAGCGAGAATAAAAGCTGGTCGGTTTTGGTCGCGCGTTCCTCCGCAAGCGATCGCATTGTCAAAATTGGCACCACGAACATCATAACAAAGCCCATGCTGCCGAGCGAAACCTCAAATCCCGGATATTTACCGTTGAGGTTGACCGCATTGACAAATATACCGGCTATAAAAAGCAAAAAAGCTATAACGACCCATCCGGTCATGTTGTTGAAATACGATTTGAATTCTTTTCTATAAAGCGCGCTCATTCTTCGTCGTCCCCCTCATCCTCGTCAGCGGTTTTTCTAAACATGGGGACATAATAGTCGTCATCTTCATCGCCGCCGTCATCGAAATCGTCATCCCCGTTGTTTTCCTCGTCTTTGCCGTCGCCGATGTCATAGCCGGGAAACGCGTCCGCTTCTTCATCTTCGGTGTCAGCGTCCGTTTGCGTCCCAGATCCCAAAACCTCGTCAAAAATATCATATCCGCGTGCCGCCCGGTCCTCGGAGGTGAGCTGTAAAAATACTTCCTCAAGGCTGGGCTCCGCCGAGCTGAGCTTGCGCAGCGGTACGCCTGCCGCTGCAAACTCTGTAAACAGGCGTTCGCGAATATCTATACCCTTGTCGACGTCAATGACAACATCCCAAACCTCATCCACACTGGGAACAGCGGTCATGTCATATTTGACAATACCGTCTATTTTGTCCAAAACCTCCTCGATTTTGTCCTGCGGAGCACGCGCGGTGACAGTAACGCTGTTCTCTTTGATTTGCGAGCGGCGGATGTTTTCGAGCGTGTCTGCCGCGACCAGCCTTCCGTTTGATATTATCATTACATAGTCGCAAATAGCGCTTACTTCAGCCAGTATATGGCTCGACAGCAGCACCGTGTGATTTTCGCCAAGCCTTGCAATAAGTTCGCGAATCTCAATTATCTGTTTTGGGTCAAGACCGACCGTCGGCTCGTCGAGTATAATCAGGTCCGGATTGCCCAGCATTGCCTGAGCGATGCCGACGCGCTGGCGATAACCTTTCGACAGGTTTTTTATAAGCCGTCCGGCCATTTCAAGTATGTGAGTTTCTTCCATGACATGGCGCACAGCCTCGTCAACTTCCGCGCGGTCAACGCCTTTCGCTTCGGCAACAAAACAAAGATATTCATACGGTGTCATGTCCATATAGAGCGGGGGCTGCTCCGGCAAATATCCGATTGAGCGTTTGGCTTCCTCCGGCTCCTCGTATATGTCATGCCCGTTTATGATTATCTCGCCCTCCGTCGGTGCCAGACAGCCTGTAAGCATGTTGAGAGTTGTGGTCTTGCCCGCACCGTTCGGGCCGAGAAAACCGTAAATTCTCCCTTTTTCGATAGTGAATGTCAAGCCTTTCACGACGGTATTCGGCCCGTACTTTTTGGTGAGGTTCCTGACTTGTATCAACTTGTTTTTACCTCCGGTTGGATTTGGCCTGCATCATACTTTTAGCTTTTAAGCCCGCGTCTCCCGAAGGAGCGCGGGCTATTAGTTTACTCAGCTATTAGTGATACTCGGGCAGCCAGCTACCGTGAGCCTCGATAAGGTCGTCACAGAGACTTACTATGTCGTCTATCGACAGCTCGGATGAGGTGTGCGGATCGAGCATGGCAGCGTGATAGATGTGTTCGCGCTTCTTTGTAACGGCAGCCTCGATTGTAAGAAGCTGAACGTTGATGTTTGTCATGTTCATTGCGGCAAGCTGCGGAGGCAGACTGCCGAAGTAGCAACCCTGAACGCCCGCACGGTTTACAAGGCACGGTACTTCGACACATGCTTCTCTCGGCAGGTTGTCGATGAGGCCGGTGTTGAGCACGTTGCCGCCTATTTTATACGGCTTGTCCGTCATTATCGCATCCATTATATAAGATGCATACTCATGGGTGCGGTTATGCGTGACGTTGCCGCTTACATACTGTTCGCGTGCAGCTTTCCAGCCGGCTATCTGGTTTTCGCAGCGTCTCGGATACTCGTCGAGCGGGATGCGATAGCGCTCGATAAGCTCCGGATAGCGCGATTTGATGAAGAAATTGTTGTATTCTGCGTTGTGCTCGCTCGATTCGGTGCAATAGTAGCCGAATCTGCGTATGTACTCATAGCGAACAAGGTCCCACGACTTGGATTCGGGGTTTTCAAGCACTTCTATTGCCCTGCGGCGCACCTCGGGATAAAGGTCGGTGCCGTCCGCATCGCGCAGCTCGACAAGCCACGCCATGTGGTTGATACCGCCGATACGCTCAAAGAGCGGATCTTTCCACTGTATACCGAGATCATGCAGCAGTCCGCGCGAGCAGACCTGCACGCTGTGGCAAAGTCCGACGGTCTTCACGCCGGTGTAGCGCAGCATGAAGCCGGTCAGCATCGCCATGGGGTTTGTGTAGTTAAGGAACCACGCGTCGGGGCAGACGTCCTCCATGTCGCGCGCAAAGTCCTCGAGGACCGGGATGGTGCGCAGAGCACGGAAAATACCGCCTATACCGAGTGTATCACCGATGGTCTGGCGCAGACCATACTTTTTTGGAACTTCAAAGTCGATAATTGTGCAGGGGTCATAGCCGCCTACTTGAATTGCATTGACGACGAAGTCCGCATCTTTAAGTGCTGCACGGCGATTTTCTACACCGAGATACTTTTCGATTTTGGCTCTGTTGTCGTTGATGTTCTTGTTGAGCGC
>DGDL01000032.1:0-11417 GCA_002385415.1 Clostridiales bacterium UBA3953 | reverse complement strand
TTGGCAAACACCGTGCTGCCGGCACCCATAAAAGTGATCTTCGGCATTTACTTTACCCTCCGTATCGGGTCCGCCCCGCTCGGGGTTGCGAACCGTAATATTTATAACCCATATTTTGCGCTTTCGGCCTTTGCCATTTATATATTATAACACCATAATGACGAAAGTCAAGTGAAGATTAGGTGAAGATGGGACAACAGCCCTACATGCAAGCATATGTTAAGCGGAACAGGCGTGCTTGACTGCGGAGCTTACAAATTTGCAAGCGAAGAAGAAATGGCGCACGTAAAGTGCAGCTTCACGCAAAAGCAAGCCAATAAAAACGCGACGGAGAGTTTTACTCCGTCGCATTTTTATTTATCCCATCAGGTTAACCAATACCGCCTTTTGCACATGCATCCGATTTTCCGCCTGGTCGAAAATTTCGCCCGCATGCCTTTCGAAAACGTCGGCTGTAATCTCCTCCTCGCGGTGGGCGGGAAGGCAGTGCAGCACTATCACATCAGGTTTTGCAAGCGCTTCTATCTCGGCGTTTATCTGATAGCCTTTGAAGTCTTGCATGCGCTGCTCGACCTCGGCTTCCATGCCCATCGATGCCCAAACGTCGGTGTAAAGCACGTCGGCATCCTTTGCCGCTTCCTTTACATCCTGCGTGACAAGCAGTTTGCCGGGATAGTTTTCAGCAAATGCGAGGGCGTCCGGATGCGGCAGGTGGTTTTTCGGGCAGGCAACCGCGACACTCATGCCGACCGTCAGCCCGCCGACGATAAGCGAGTTTGCCATGTTGTTGCCGTCGCCTATATAGCACAGCTTCAGCCCCTCGAGCGTGCCCTTGTACTCGCGTATTGTCATCAAATCCGCGAGCACTTGACAGGGATGCTCGTAGTCGGTGAGCCCGTTTATGACCGGTACGCCCGAGTATTTTGCGAGATCCTCGACCTCTTTTTGCGAGTAGGTGCGGATCATTATTGCATCCACATAGCGACCCAACACGCGTGCGGTGTCCTCCACCGGCTCGCCGCGACCTATTTGAAGATCCCGCGATGAAAGGAACAGCGCATGACCGCCAAGCTGATACATGCCCACCTCGAACGACACGCGCGTGCGCGTCGACGATTTCTGGAATATCATGCCCAGCGTTTTGCCCGCAAGATACGGATGCGCTATGCCGTTTTTGGTCTCGTATTTTAGCTGGACAGCAAGGTTTAGTATGTCGTCGATGTCGGACTTTGAAAGGTCTGACATTTTAAGCAGGCTCTGCTTCATCATCGCACCTCTTGTCTTCGCCCAAAACGGCGCCTAATATTTCAAGGCCGGCGTCAAGCTCTTCATAAGTAATCGTCAGCGGCGGCAGAAAACGCAACACATTTTTGCCCGCCGAAAGTATAAGTAGTCCGGCATTGCAGCATTTTTTCACATATTCGCTCGGATTGCCGTCTATTTCAACGCCTGTCATAAGACCGAGACCCCGCACCTCACGCACTATAGGGATGTTCATGCTCTTTATGCGGCTGCGCAGATACTCGCCTTTGTCGCGCACGGAGCGCAGAAACGCCTGGTCGCTCACCCTGCGCACGACCTCGAGCGCGCCGGCACAGGCGACGGGATTGCCGCCGAATGTCGAGCCGTGGTCGCCCGGACCGAGCACCGACGCATACCTTTCATTGCACAAAAACGCGCCGATGGGAAGCCCGCCTCCCAAACCCTTGGCAAGTGTGATTATATCCGGCTCTATGCCATAGTTTTGGCAGGTGAGAAAGCGCCCTGTACGCCCTATGCCAGTCTGCACCTCGTCGACGATGAGCGCAACGTCGTACTCTCTGCAAAGTTCCTCGGCGTCGCGCAGATATGCTCCGCGCAGGAAGTTGACGCCGCCCTCGCCCTGTATTGTCTCTATCATAAACCCGCACACGTCGGGTGTCATTGCCTCGCGCAGCGCATCTATGTCGTTCGGAGGTACATACTTAAATCCCTCTGTATATGGCGCAAAGTCGAGGTGGAATTTATCCTGCCCCGTCGCCGCAAGCGTCGTTATCGTGCGACCGTGGAAAGAGTTTTTAAGCGTTATAATTGTTGCTCTTGTATTACCCGGCTTGCCGAAACCGTATTTGTCGCGGCTGTATTTGCGCGCCAGTTTAATGGCTCCTTCGTTCGCTTCTGCGCCCGAGTTGCAGAAAAACACCTTTGACATGCCCGACGCTGTGGTCAGCGCACAGCCGAGCTCGGCCGCCGTCGGCGAGACATAATAGTTTGACATGTGTGCAAACTTTCCGAGCTGTTCGGTTACAGCCGCTGTCCAGCCCTCGTCACACAGCCCGAGCGAGTTTACCCCGATTCCGGAGGTAAAATCTATATATTTTTTTCCGTCGCAATCGTAAAGAGTGGCGTTTTTCCCATGGGAAACCGCAACAGGCAGCCGCCCGTAGGTTCCCATTGTATGTTTGGCGTCAAGCCCCAAATAATAAGCATTATTCATATCCAACCCCACATTTACCCTTTATGCCGCTCACCACTTTTCGGCGGTTTTGCTTTGCGGTCGGCTTTTGCCGTCCGCATGCTGCACATTATTTTACGAACATCGTGCCGATGCCCTCGTCCGAGAACATCTCTATGAGTATCGAATGCAAAATTCGCCCGTCAAGTATACAGGTGCGGGAGATGCCCTGCGCTATCGCCTCTGCGCAGCAGTTAACCTTCGGTATCATGCCGCCTGTTATGACACCTTCAGCGATAAGCGAAGGTATTTCGGAGATTTTTATAACCGGGATAAGCGAATCCTCGTCTTTGGGGTCGCGCAACACTCCTCGAACGTCGGTCAAAAGCAAAAAGTTTGTAGCCTGCAGCGCCACCGCGAGCCTTGACGCGGCGATGTCCGCATTGATATTGTAGACAAGTCCGTCGTCCACACCCGATGCGATGGTCGAGATAACGGGTATATAGCCCTTATCGATTGTATCTTTTATTATCGAGACGTCAACCGAGGTTATCTCACCCACATAACCGTAGTCGCTTACGCCGTCCTCCAGCTTTTTTGCCTTCAGCATGCCGCCGTCGACACCGCACAGACCAATCGCGCGTCCTCCTATTCGGCCGATGAGGTTGACAAGGTCTTTGTTTGTCTTGCCGGCAAGCACCATCTGCACGATTTCGATGTCTTCTTCGTCCGTATAGCGCAAGCCGTTGACAAACTTGCTTTCTTTGCCGATTTTTTTCATCATCTCGCTGATTTCGGGACCGCCGCCGTGGACAAGCACAACATGGATACCCACAAGCGAAAGCAGGACTATATCCGAAATCACCGCTTCGTTGAGGCCGGGATTATACATAGCGCTTCCACCGTATTTTATAACCACGGTTTTGCCTGTGTACTTTTGGATATACGGCAGCGCCTGTGTCAGCACCCGCGCCTTATCCGTATTAGAAATGAACATAATTACCCTCTCAGCTTCTGTAATCTCCGTTAATGCGGACGTATTCGTAGCTCAAGTCGCATCCCCATGCGGTAGCCGAAGCGTCCCCGCACTTGCAGTCGACATCGATATAGATGTAATCACAGGAAAGAATTTCTTTCGCCAGCTCTTCGTCAACCTCTATTGCACAGCCGTTTCGGCATACAGATATCTCGCCGACCTTCGATTTAAACTTTAGGTCAACTTTACTTGGATCAAACTCCACACCGGCATAACCGAGCGCGCACATCAGCCGGCCCCAGTTTGCGTCGGCGCCGAACATGGCGGTTTTGACAAGCGACGACTTTATAACCGATTTGGCAAGCTTTTTGGCGCCTTCTTTATTATAGTAGTTTCTAACGGTACATTCGAGCAGTTTGGTTGCACCTTCACCGTCGGAGGCTATTGCTTTTGCCATGCTGATACAGATTTTCAGCAGCGCCGCGCGGAACGCCTCATAATCTTCCCCTTCCGGCGCCGCTATGGGCTTGTTGCCCGCCTTGCCCGAGGCAAGGATAACAACCATGTCGTTTGTCGAGGTGTCGCCGTCTATGCTCACCATGTTGAATGTGTCGAAAACAACCGACTGCAGCGCCGCGCGCAGTGCATGCGGCTCTATTGCTGCATCGGTAGTTATAAAGCCCAGCATCGTCGCCATGTTGGGCTCTATCATGCCCGAACCCTTGCAAATAGCACCGATTCTGGCTTTTACGCCGCCGAGCGTAAACTCGCATGCAAATTCCTTTGGTTTTGTGTCGGTTGTCATAATGGCGTTTGCCGCCGCATGAGAGGCCATCACACCACAGGCAAGCTGCCCGGCCAGCTCGGGTATGGAGTTTATGATTGTTTCAACCGGCAGCGGCAGGCCGATAACGCCGGTCGAAGCGACGACTACATCTTCTTTTTTTATGCCCAGATGCTGTGCCAGCACCCTGCAGGTCAGGTCTGCCTTTTCATACCCGTCGGCGGTGCAGGCATTGGCATTTCCACTGTTGCAGATTATCGCCTGCGCATAGCCGTCCGCGAGATGCGAGCGCGAAACACCCACGGGCGCGGCAAACACCTTGTTTGTAGTAAACATCCCGGCGGCGGCACACCGGCAGTCGGCAACAATAAGCGCAAGGTCGCGTCTCAACTTGTTTTTGCGCAGTCCCGAATGTATGCCGGATGCCCTAAACCCCGCCGGCGCGGTAACTCCGCCCGGTATATCTATAATTGATGTCTCCATAACGCCTCACAGATTCAAATTATTGCAGGCGGCAGCAGCAGACCGGCCGACTCGTCAAATCCGCAGCGGATATTCATGTTTTGTATCGCCTGACCTGCCGCGCCCTTTACCATATTATCTATTACTGTTGAAATTATAAGTGTATTTGTGCGGATGTCGCAGTGCAGCGAAATGTCGCAATAGTTTGAGCAGCGCACGTTTTTTATTGCGGCATACTCACCTTCCGGCATAACGCGCACAAATCGTTCGCCCAAGTAAAACTCGGTATAAATCTTATGTATTTCACCCAAAGAGAGGCTTTCCTTCAGCCGGCAGTATATTGTCGACTCTATCCCTCGGTTGACCGGCAAAAGATGCGGCACAAATGTAACAGCCACCCTCTCCCCGGCAAGCTCGGAGAGCGTCTGCTCAATTTCGGGCGTGTGCCTGTGACAGCCGGCTTTGTATGCGGATATGCTTTCGTTTGCTTCCGGGAAGTGCGTGTTTTGAGTGAGGCTTCTCCCCGCGCCGGTTACACCCGATTTTGAGTCTATAACTATGCCGTCAAGCAAGACGAGCCCGTTTTTCATTGCCGGCGCAAGCCCGAGCGCAACCGAAGTGGGATAGCAGCCGGGATTGGCTATAATATCCGCCGCTTTGATTTTTTCGCGGTACAGCTCGGACAGCCCGTAAACCGCTTTTTTGTGAAGTTCGGGGTAGCTGTAATCAAGCCCGTACCATTCTCTGTAGTCGCCCTCGTCATGCAGCCTGAAATCAGCCCCCAAATCGACAAGCACTCTGCCCTCCCGCGCGCACTTTTCGGCAATCTCTTCCGAAAGACCGTGCGGCAGCGACGCAAACACGACTTCCGCGTCTTCTATAACCTTATCCATATCGGTCAGTGTCACATCACAAAGTCCCGCAAACCCGGGATAAACTTCCGAAATTGCTTTGCCTTCGAACGTGACCGACGACAGCCCCGCAATTCGGATACCCGGATGGCCGAGCAGCAATCGTGTAAGCTCCACGCCTGCATATCCCGTCGCGCCGATTACACCGACTGAAATCATTTTATAGACCTCGCTTTGTTATTTCCGGCTTTCAATAAATTTGGCAAGCGACCGCATTTGAGCCTCTGTCGAAGCGACGGCCGGCCCGCCGATGACATCACGCCTGTTTACGCAGTTTTCAAGATTTATGGCATCATATATATCCCCGTCGAAGCTCGGGTGAAAGGATTTATACTCGTCGAGCGTAAGCTCTTCAAATGTTTTGCCACACTCTATGCAGTACGCCACAAGCTGGCCGACAATTTTATATGCATCGCGGAAGGGCAGACCGTGCCTCACAAGATAGTCTGCGCAGTCGGTCGCGGCGATAAATCCGCCCGACGCGGCACATCGCATAGCCTCCGAGTTGACCGCGAGCGTTTCAAACATTGCCGTAAACATCTCAAGGCAAATTTTGACCGTGTCAAGCGCATCAAATATGGCCTCTTTGTCTTCCTGCATGTCTTTGTTGTAGGCAAGCGGAAGCCCTTTCATCACCATAAGCAACGATACAAGCGAGCCTGTTACCCGCCCTGTCTTGCCGCGTACCAGCTCGGCAATGTCCGGGTTCTTTTTCTGCGGCATTATGGACGAGCCGGTAGAATATGCGTCGTCCAGCGTCACAAACCCGAACTCCGAGCTCGACCAGAGGATAATCTCCTCCGAAAAGCGCGAGAGGTGAACCATTATAATTGAAAGCGCCGAGGCAAGCTCGAGCACAAAATCACGGTCAGACACGCCGTCCATGCTGTTTTCGGTAACACCGTCCATGCCAAGCTCTACGGCTACCGACTCGCGGTCGATGGGATATGTCGTGCCGGCCAGCGCGCACGAGCCGAGCGGCGAGACATTCATGCGCTTTTTGGCGTCGTCCAGCCTGCCGATGTCGCGGCGCAGCATTTGCGCGTATGCGAGTATATGATGCGCAAATGTTACGGGCTGCGCACGCTGCAAATGCGTGTAACCCGGCATGATAGTGGAGACATGCGCTTTTGCCTTTTCAAATATAGCTTCAAGCAGCTTTAAAATCAGCCTTTCGACCTCTTTTATCTCCTCGCGCAGGTGCAGCCTTATGTCGAGTGCGACCTGGTCGTTTCGGCTGCGCGCCGTGTGCAACTTTTTACCCGGCTCCCCTATCCGTGCAGTAAGCTCAGCCTCCACAAACATGTGTATATCTTCGGCTTCGTGGTCAATTTCGAGCACTCCCGTTTCAAGGTCGCTCAAAATGTCTCCCAGACCTGCGATTATTGCCTCTGCATCCTCGCTTGATATTATTTTTTGACGCGCGAGCATTGCGGCGTGAGCCATGCTGCCCTGTATGTCCTGGCGGTACATGCGGGAATCGAAGGAGATTGAGGAATTAAAGCTATTTACCCGGCTGTCAAGCTCCTTTTTAAACCGCCCCGCCCACATTTTTTCGCTTTTGCTCATTTATATCACCCGGGCTGCGGAAATGCGCCCGGTTGCCTAAAAACAGCGATTCCCGCAGCCTGATTCTCCAATTTATATCCTATTTATTTTATTAAATTAGATTTTTAGCCTGCCGCAAGTTATTTGTTCTTTCTGCGCATGCGTGCAGCCACCGTAATGGGCAGGCCGAACAGATTTATAAAGCCCTCGGCATCTTTTTGGTTGTAAACTTCGTCGGCGCCGAATGTAGCTATATCCTCGCTGTAAAGCGAATAAGGCGACGTTATTGAGGATGTGATTATGTTGCCCTTATAGAGCTTGAGTTTGACTTCGCCGGTTACATACTCCTGCGTCTTATCAACAAACGCCGACAGCGCCTCTCGCAGGGGCGTAAACCACTGGCCGTAGTATACAAGCTCCGCAAACTTATGGGAGAGCATTTGTTTTGTATGCATCGTGTCGCGGTCGAGTGTCAGCGTCTCCAGCGCCTCGTGCGCCGAATAAAGAATTGTGCCGCCCGGAGTTTCATACACTCCGCGGCTCTTCATGCCGACAAGACGGTTTTCCACAATGTCAACTATGCCGATTCCGTTCTCGCCGCCAAGTTTGTTGAGCTTCTCCATCAGCTCAACCGGCCCCAGTTTTTCGCCGTCGACTGCGACGGGCACTCCTTTTTCAAACGAAACAGTAACATAAGCGGGCTTGTCGGGCGCGGCCTCGGGCGTGACGCCCATCTCGAGGATTTTGTCATACTGCGGCTCGTTTGCCGGGTCCTCGAGGTCAAGCCCCTCGTGCGAAAGGTGCCAGATGTTTTTGTCTTTTGAATAATTTGTCTCGCGGCTAATCTTGAGCGGAACACCTTTCGCGATGGCATAATCTATTTCCTCGTCGCGCGATTTTATGTCCCAAATGCGCCACGGAGCGATAATTTTCATATCGGGTGCAAAAGCTTTTATCGTCAGCTCAAAACGCACCTGGTCATTGCCCTTGCCTGTGCAGCCGTGCGCGATGGCATCCGCCCCCTCCGCCAGCGCGATTTCCACAATGCGTTTTGCAATGACGGGTCGCGCAAATGATGTACCGAGAAGATATTTGCCCTCGTATTTTGCGCCGGCTTTCATCGTGGGGAAAATGTAGTCTTCGATAAACTCTCTGCGCAAATCTTCAATATATATTTTAGAAGCGCCGGTTTTAAGCGCTTTTTCTTCAAGTCCCTCAAGCTCGTCGGCCTGACCGACGTTGCCCGACACCGCTATAACTTCGCAGCCCGGATAGTTGTCTTTAAGCCACGGTATTATAATCGACGTATCCAGACCGCCCGAGTATGCAAGCACTATTTTTTTAATTTCGTTCGCCATTTCCATTTCTCCGTTCGATATAAAAAATCTTGTGGAGATTATAGCACACGATGTATAAAAATGCAATGTGCACAATGCACAATTATGCATAATTATTCAGATTCAATTTGTCTTTATTACATCCTATTATTTTCCGCGTCTAAAACACGCCTCGGCGCAAATAATAAACTCGGCAAAAAAGCAAAGGAGATGATACTCATAATTATTGATACAACCAACCGCCGAATAAAACGGATTTTAAAAAAGCTGAGGCAAAATAAATCGCAGCTGACCGCTTTTGTGGCGTGGGTTTCGCTCTCCGCGCTTTGTCTTACGATATTAGTTGTTGCAAACCATGCAGTTGAAACGATTGCGTCACGTCTAAAGGACAGCGCGGTTGAGGCGATAGCCACCGAGACCGAAAAAGGCGACGATACAGCCGAAACTCAAGCCGAAGGCGCCGTAAAACGGCAAGCCGACGAGTCCACCGCTCCCGAAACAGGTGCCGACCAAAGCACCAGATCTCGCGAATTTCGGCGCGGGATATGCCCTCGCCCCCGCAGGCGCTCCAAGCCGGATCTTGCCACCGAAACAGCGCGGGACGCGTTGCTGCTCGAAGCGGCTGTAGTTTATGAAAAGTATGATGAAATACTATATGCCCAGTGCAGCACCGAAACCAAATCAGCAGAAAGCGATGACGACACGCGCAAACCTGACGAATCCTCGGCAACAAACGCACCGAGCGACACGACCGCCCCTGAAACCACAGAAAACTCCGACCTGCCCGTAAAAAGCGACTACTCTACCAAAGCGCATCACTGGTACTGCAAAAACAACGACAATCACGCCCGCCCGCCACTGCCGGCAGAATTTCAGTTCATAATCCGGCACGACGGCTACTGGATAGGCAAGGAAGGCTGCGGTAAGGTTATATATTTGACTTTTGATGCAGGTTACGAAAACGGTAATATTGCCAAAATTCTCGACATTCTCAAGTCAAAAAAGGTGCCCGCCGCGTTTTTCATACTTGAAAACCTCGCCCGGCGCGAGCCGCAACTGGTAAAACGCATGGCAGACGACGGCCACCTGGTCTGCAACCATACCGCAACCCATAAAGACATGACAAAACTCTCCGAAAGCGAGTTTACAGACGAGCTTGCCAGGCTCGAAAAAGCGGTGAGAGAGCATGCCGGCGTCGAAATTGCGAAATTCTACCGCCCGCCAAGCGGCACGTTCAGCGAGCGCGACCTCGCGCTTGCCAAAAAGCTGGGCTATAAAACAATTATGTGGAGCTATGCCTATGCCGACTGGGATAACAATGCCCAGCCCAAGCCCGACAGAGCGCTTGAAAAGCTGCTCGGTCACACGCACGAGGGTATGGTGCTGCTCCTTCATCCAACATCATCAACAAATGCCGAAATACTCAATGACTTTATCGACCGCTTGATTTCAGACGGTTGGAGATTTGCCACACTGACTGAACTCACCTCCTCCTGACGAGGGTTCGTATGTTCAAACATACGCTTAGGTCATTTATATGCATTGTATGTGTATATTTATTTAAAGTTGTCACATTTGCCGCCGACGCACAGTCGGAAATAGAGCCGTATATTGAGTATGAGACCGAGCCGGTCGACATGCGCGAGCTTGAAAGTCTTTACTACGCCCACGGTGTCACCGGCGCAAGTGCATCGCCGCTCAGCGATAAATACATTGCGCTTACCTTTGACGACGGACCGCATAAATCCTATACGCCCCAGATACTCGATATTTTAAGCGAATACAACGTCAAAGCGACATTTTTTATCGTAGGCAAAAACTGCGAAAAATATCCCGAGCTTGCGGAACGCATTATTGACGAGGGACACGAGATCGGCAACCACACCTACTCGCATTTGACAAACATCGCAAAGGCTGACGAGGGCACAATTCTCCGCGAGCTGCTGCGCGTTGAAGATGCGCTCCATGAGCTGCGCGGGTACAGGCCGAGGGTATTCCGGCCGCCGGGAGGAATTTACAACGCTACAATCGACCGTATCGCCACCCAGCTCAACTATACAGCGGTGCTGTGGAACGTTGATACACACGACTGGAAATGTCCCCCCTCACCAAGAATCGCAAGCGAGGTTTTAAATAAAGTCAAGCCCGGTTATATTATCCTTATGCATGATTACGTTGTCGGCGCGAGTAATACTCCCGCCGCGCTGCGTAAATTTTTGCCGAGCCTGATCGAATCGGGTTACCGGTTTGTCACCGTTACCGAGCTTATAAACATGAGCGGCACGCCCGAAGAATAGGCGTGCCGCTCAGCTTTAAAAACCGCGATTTTTTTACACGCAGCAGGTTGCAATCCATCAAAAATTGTGCTAAAATAATCCTAAACCACCGGGAGGTAAAACATAGTGGCAACTGCAAATGTAATGCTTATTAGAGCTCAAAAGCGGCGTGAAGTTGTCCCTGCGCTCCAGCAAGTGCTCACCGAGTTCGGCTGCCTTATCATGACCCGTCTCGGGCTGCACGAGGCCGGCGACACCTGCTCCGATGAGGGGCTTATCATCCTTCATCTTATAGACGACGCAGACGAAATCAAACGTTTTGAAGACGCGCTATCCAAACTTGATGGCATAAAATACAAAGTGGTTAGAATATAACCATAAAACACAGCCCCGCAAGTCAAAAGTGACCTGCGGGGCATTTTACTTTGTTGTCCTTTTCAATCTATCGCCTCGTCGATGCGTTTAGCGAGTGCCTCGCGCGTGACTGTTCGGCGCAGATAGCGGTGTTTGCCGCTCGGGTCGGGTGTGAAATTTGTCATGCCGTCGTCCGACACTCTGATTTTGCCAGGCTCTGACAGCTCAAGCTCCGCGCCGCAGCCGTATACTGCATACAGCGCTGTAGCAGGGTCCCATGAGTCGCGTCCGCCGCTGCTGCCGTGCAGTATGTAGGCTGTCTCTTATACACATCT
>DGDL01000054.1 GCA_002385415.1 Clostridiales bacterium UBA3953 | reverse complement strand
AGATGTGTATAAGAGACAGGTATAGTGCAGTTATATGTTAAAATATAGAAAAGTGTTTTTACCGCAAGAGCTATAAAAAGAAAACTTAAAAAATTAACATATAACGGGAGATTGCTATCATGAAACAGAAACTGGTCGTAATCTTTCTCGCCATGCAAATTTTGGTGGCACTTGTGGCTGTGTCTTGTGCAACTGATGAATCAACAGTTAAAACTCCTTCAAACAACGACAGCTTATCAGCCGAGGAAAGCGCTACCGAAACCGAAAGAAAAAGCGCCGCTGTACCGGGCAAAGATTATGGCGGTGTCAAGTTTGACATCTTTGTTTCTGGAAACTGGGACAACGAATGGACCGAATCTTACGATTTTTATGCGCCGGAACAGACCGGAGAACTTATAAACGACGCCGTTTACTTGCGAAACAAAATTATTGAGGACAGATATAATATTGAAATAAACGAAATCAACATCCGCGGTCAGGCGAGCGGCGGCAACGGAGCCGGCGCACAGGAAATAACAAAAATAGTGGCGGCCGGCGACAAGTCGTACGATGCCGCCATGATAGGTACTTATGACGTAAGCAACCTTGCACTGAAAGGTTATCTGCTTGACCTAAACTCTCAGGTGCCGTATCTAAACCTTCAAAACGAGTGGTGGGACCAGAAGGCCAACATCGACCTTTCGATGAAAGGCAAGATGTATTTTACCACCGGCGACATCAGCATGCTCGACAACGACTGTACATACTGCATACTTTTCAATAAAATGCTGATTGTCGACTATAATTTTGAAAACCCTTATGAGATGGTCAGAGCGCACACCTGGACGATGGATAAATTCGTTTCGATGGCGAAACAGGTGTCAAGCGACCTGAACGGCGACTCGAAGTTCGACCAAAACGATTTATACGGCATGTGCGTCTGGCAGGACGGAATGCTTGCCGCCATTAATGCCGCCGGCGGACGGATTGGCAAAATCAACGAAAACGGCGAAATCGAGCTGACGCTCAATACCGAGCGCAACATCGATATGCTCACGAAATTTATGAGCTTAGTTTACGACCGGTCGGTTGCTTTCTCTATTTACCATTCGGGCGACCACATCGAAAACATGTTCGCAAACGACCAGGTGCTGTTTTATAACCGCTATCTCAACATAGTCAAAAAATACCGCAATATGGACACCGACTTTGGAATTCTCCCGTTCCCGCTTTATGAGGAGTCGCAAAAGGAATATTACACAACCGTACACGCGTACGGAAACTCGTTTATATGCGTGCCGCTTGTTGTCGAGGATATTGAGATGACCGGTATAGTGCTTGAGGACATGGCATGCGAGTCGATGTATATAATAACTCCCGCATATTATGATATTTCGCTTCAAGGCAAGCTTTTGAGAGACGACGAGTCAAGCGAAATGCTGGACATAATTCTTTCAACAAGACTTTATGATGTGGGCGCGTCTTATCAGATCGGAACATATAACGAACGTATAATGGATATGTTCAGACATAACACCACAGACTTTGCGTCGATGTATAAAAAATACGAAAAACAGGCGCTTAGAGATATAGAGAAAATAAATGAGGCATTTTCCGAAGTACTGGGCTAAAAAAGAAAGAGCGGTGTAAATGTTATGTGGAAACATAAACTTTGTCTCGGGACAAGCGGCTCGTTCGGCCTTTCTGTGCCCGAGCAAATCAAACTGTTTAAAGAAATCGGCTTTGACGGGTTTTTCACCGGATGGAGCAGAGGGTGCGGCATAAAAGAATGGAAAGCGAGTGCCGACGAGCTTGGCATGATATATCAATCGGTGCATGCGCCGTTCCATTATGCCGCGAAAATGTGGCGCAGGAGTGAGGAAGCCGATGCCGCAGTGGACGACCTTTTGGCCTGTTTGCGCGACTGTGCCGAAAACGAGGTGCCGGTCATGGTGATGCATGCATACATAGGGTTTGACTCGAGCACCCCCACCCAGGAAGGCATAGAAATTTACGGCAAGGTCGTGGCGGAGGCCGAGCGGCTTGGTGTCAAACTTGCTTTTGAAAACACCGAAGGCGAGCCGTTTCTTGCGGCGCTGATGGAGCATTTCGGGGACTCGGAGGCAGTCGGATTTTGCTGGGACAGCGGTCATGAGATGTGCTATAACCGCAGTGTCGATCTGCTTGCACTATATGGCAAAAAGCTGATTTGCACGCATCTGCACGACAACCTTGGCATCAAAGCATACGACGGCACGATAACATGGCATGATGATTTGCATCTTTTGCCGTTTGACGGCATAGCTGATTGGCAGGGTATAGCGGCAAGGCTGGAACGCGAGGGCTTTACAGGCGAGCTGACATTAGAACTTTCAACGGTAAGCAAACCAGGGCGGCACGAAAACGATATATATGCGAAGATGGATATAGTCGATTTCCTTGCCGAAGCCTATAAACGCGCGTGCCGCGTCGCGGCGCTCAGAGGCGGCTCTGCTTTATAAAGAGGGAAAACCATGTGGAAGCATAAAATCTGCATCGGAACCGGCGGTTGGTATGGGCTGACAAAGCCCGAGCTGTTTGAGCTTTTTAAAGAAATAGGCTTTGACGGGTTTTTCACCGGCTGGCGGCCCGGATACAACATAAAGGAATGCCGTGAGCTGGCCGACAGATACGGGTTATTTTTCCACTCGCTGCACGCGCCATTCGGATACACCGCCGAAATGTGGCAAAGATGCGATGAAGCCGGCGAGGCGGTGGGGGAATATATAGCATGTCTGCGCGACTGCGCCGAAAACGGTGTGCCGATAATGATTTTGCACGCATATTACGGTCTCGAGCAGGGGGAGCCGACCGAAGTGGGCCTTGAAAATTACGGAAAAGTCATCGCCGAAGCCGAGCGGCTCGGCGTGAAAATCGCTTTTGAGAACACCGAGGGCGAGCAGTACCTTGCGGCGCTGATGGAGTATTTCGGGGACTCGGAGGCAGTCGGATTTTGCTGGGACAGCGGGCACGAGATGTGCTTCAACCACGGCGTCGACATGCTCGCGCTGTACGGCAAAAAGCTGATATGTACGCACCTGCACGACAACCTCGGTATCAAATCGTATGACGGCGAAATTTCCTATGCCGACGATTTGCACCTTTTGCCGTTTGACGGAGTTGCCGACTGGAAGGAGATAGCTGCAAGGCTTGACAGGGAATCATACACGGGCGAGCTGACGCTGGAAGAGAGAAAGGTCTGCAAAAACAGGCGGCTCGAAAACAGAGTTTATGAGAAAATGGACGTTGTCGATTATCTTACCGAAGCATATAAACGCGCATGCCGTATTGCTGCGCTGAGAAAAATATAAGGTACATACGAAATGAAACTAATAGCACACAGAGGGGCGTCGCTCGAACGCCCCGAAAATTCGCTTGAAAGTCTGATTTTGGCATCCGAGCTTGGAGCTTATGCCGTCGAGTGCGATGTAAGGGCGACAGCCGACGGTGAGTATGTACTTTTCCACGACGATAATCTCGCCAGGCTGGGCGGAAGCGACAAAAAAGTATGCCAGGTAACGCTTGATGAAATGCGTTCGCTGCTTTCCGCAAAGGGAAGAAGTCTAATAACGCTCGATGAGCTTTTGCGCTGCTATCGGGCAAAGGCTTTTGTACTGCTGCACATCAAAGTTGACGAGCCGGACGAGAGCTTTTTCCGCATGTTGCGCGGGTCAGCAATTAATTTTATTTGCGGCATCCAGAGTCTCAAGGCGGCAGAAACTTGCCGGCGTATATTCCCGCCCGAGCAAATTTTGGCGTTTATGCCGGCGCTTGACATGTGCGTCGATTTCCACCGTGCGGGAGCGGGCATAATACGCATTTGGGAGAACTGGCTGGATCGCATTACGCCGGATAAGGTGCGCGCCGCCTGTCCGGGCGCCGAGGTTTATATAATGGCAAACAGTCCCGACACGGGTATGGACGGCACGCCCGCGTCGCTCGATTACTTTATAAAAATCGGAGCCGACGGCGTGCTTTTAAACGATATTCGCATGGCAGTCGAGCATTTAGATAAGTTAATGTAGAAAATAATATTCGCTGCTATAATACCCCGGCTCTGACAGCCGGGGTACGGGCGGTGTTGACATATCGCTTTGGGGGAAGAGAAATGAAGATTCACGTGTTTGGCAGCTGTTCGGGTACCGAGCCAATGCCGGGACGGCACCACACGGCATTTGCAGTTGAGACGGGCGGCTTTCTCTATTGGTTTGATGCAGGCGAAAACTGCTCTTATACTGCTCATCTGATGGGATTGGATCTTTTGAAAGTGCGCGCCGTTTTTATATCGCATACTCACATGGATCACATTGGCGGGCTCGGCAACCTGTTATGGAACATCCGCAAGCTGACGCATGTCTATCACCGTCGTCCTGAATACGACATCGAGCTGTTTATACCGAATATGTCAAGCTGGGACGGCATACTTTCGGTACTAAAAAATACCGAAGGCAACTTCCGCTGTGATTTCAGCATAAACGCACATGGGGTTGGGGACGGCAGGATTTACCGCGACGAGCTTGTCTCGGTTGAGGCATGCCATAACCTTCATCTCGGCAACTCGCCGCCTTGGCTGTCATTTTCATATCGGATTACCGGAGAGGGAAAGAGCATTGTATACTCGGGCGACATAAGAAACTCGGCAGACCTTGACACACTTCTTGCCGAAGGATGCGATGTGCTTTTGACCGAGACCGGTCATCACACGCCGGATGCGATGCCAAAGCATATCCGCGAGCATGGCTATAAAGTAGGCAAACTCATGTACATCCACAGCGGGCGGGATATACTCGAGGATGAAGAAAAAGCAGCCCGGCTCATCCGCTCTGCCTGGGACGGCGATTTTGTTATTTGCCGGGATGGGGTAAGTTATGGGGTATAGGAAAGGTATCCGCTGCTAAACGAAACGCTATGCTTCAACCGGCACCGAAAAAGATAACGGCTTAAAAACATATACCCCCGCAGGATAGACACATACGCTCTCCTGCGGGGATTTTTATTGGTATATAGAAATTCAACAAAAGAATATTTTGCAGCGCATATAGAAACAAGTGATGAAACATGTTACAATTTATATATGCTATAATGTATGCTATAATGGAGGCGGCGATAGAATGTTAGATGTCGAAACGATTGTCAAAGCCGGCACCGCTCTCGGTCTGGGAAAATATACATTTTTATGCCATCCGCGATATGTCATGGAAAACGAGTATTACTGTCGAGCCGCAAACTCGGTGATACCGGCACACAGCCTGCGAAAGTGCCGTTTTTGCCCACTGCTCGGCGGATATACTCAAGGGGAGCAGTCCGGGCAGCCGATATGCTGTTATTACGATTTTCACGCCGGAGACGGCAATTTTTATACTCCTCACGCTGAAAAAGAGCGCATAGACGCGCTGATCGAGCAATGCGGGGTGCCCGAATTTCCGCATTTTATCCGGCCCGGAGAGCCGGGAAAACTCGTGGAAAAAGCGCTGCAATATGCCGCTGTGGCGCATAAAGGCGCAAAACGCAAAGGTTCCGATTTGCCTTACATATTTCACCCTATCGAAGCTGCAATGATTGCATGGGGACTGACCGACGACGAGGAGGTCGTGGCAGGCGCCGCGCTCCATGATGTAGTTGAGGACACAGTGTATACGGTGGATGACATACGCGCGGTTTTCGGCGACAAGGTAGCGGCGCTTGTCGCATCGGAATCAGAAGACAAGCGCAGGGATATCGCCCCAGAGCATAGCTGGCAAACGCGGAAAGAAGAAGCGCTTGAGCAACTGAAACATGCTTCCCGCAATGTAAAGCTTATTTCCCTTTCAGACAAACTATCCAATATGCGCGACATGAAATTCGACTTTGATGAAATAAAGGATGAGCTGTGGGAGCGTTTCAACCAGCGCGACCCCGCCGCGCATGCGTGGTACTATCGCTCGGTTCGCGACATTTGTAAAGCCGATTTCAAAGAAACGCCCGCATGGCAGGAGTATGCCCGATTAATAGACGAAGTATTTGAAAAATATTAAACTGCCATCTGATAATACGGAGGACAATGGGCATGATTATTGAAGCGTATGTTGGGGATCTTGATACTCCCGGGTTTGACTTTTATGGCAGCAACTGGAACGGCAATATTCCCGATCCTATATTTCCCCCACTCAAAGACACACGCAGGCTTTTTGACGTTATTTGGGATATGATTGAGCGCGGGGAAGAAAATGCAAAGCGGCTTGACTGGGGTGCGGTCGGCGTCCTCTATACCAAACAGCAGCTACGAGACTTTTTTGACAGGTTTTATACGGGCGGGCTGTCAAAAGCACTTAAAAGATTCCTGCGGGAACTTGATCCTGATAGAAAATATGTGCTCGTCGCGTTTGAAGGCGGCGGGGAACTTGGCGACGATCCGCTTGACTTTGACGATTAGTAAGCGGTACTGGTTTAGTCGACAAATTTGAGTGTTTTTGTCATGCGATCATGGCCGACCACGGTGTTATCGAATATTTCCTTTGTGCGCTCAAGATAGTTTTCCGGCGCGGTCAGAGCGGGGCTGAAATGCGTCAGCCATAACTGCTCCACCTCAGCAGCGACGGCAAGCTTTGCCGCATCGGCAAATGTCATGTGAAAGTTGGTCTCGCCCTTTTCTTTGTACTCCTCGTCACCGTACATACCCTCGCAGATAAAAAGGTCGGAGCCGAAAACAAAATCGGGTATTGTATCGATGGGTAAAGTGTCGGTTATATAGCTTACTTTAAGCCCTTTGCGCGGCGGGCCGAGCACCATCTCGGGTTTATAACAGAGAAAACTTTTACCTTCCTGTAAAATCTTCCAGTATTCAATCGGTATGTTCAGCGCTATGGCTTTCCGCGGGTCAAACTTACCTTTGCGGGGGATGCTGATACTGTAGCCGAGACAGGGTAGGGAATGTGACAGCGGCAGCGCCGAAACTCGAAATTCGCCGAGCATGATTTCGGCGGCGTATTTATCCTCGGTGGAAAACTCAATGAATTTCAGCGAAAAACCAAGCTCGGGCGCGATGACTTTAAGACTATTTACCACCTGACCAAGCCCTACAGGGCCAACGAGTGTAACCTCTTGTGTTCTACCGTAATTGCTGAGCGACAGAAGCAGCCCGGGCAATCCGGCAACGTGGTCGGCATGAAAATGGGTGATAAGTATAAAGTCGAGATTTACAAAACCCCAGCCGAGCTCGCGCATCGTGATTTGCGTGCCTTCGCCGCAGTCGACAAGCAGCATACGGCCATTTAAGCGTAATAGCAGTGAGGAAAGAAAGCGGCTCGGCAGCGGCAACATACCGCCGCATCCCAAAAGACAAACGTCAAGCATTTTTGTTCACCGTTATAATTTCACATAGCGCATAACAATGGCGCAATTTCATATAATAAAATTGCCCCGGGCGGACCGGCATCCAGCAATTTTATTATAAGTGAAAAATATGGGAAAGAAAAGGTATAAAATAAAAAACAGAAAAGACGCATACGATATTATACCCCGCGAAAGTCAAAAAGGCTTGCTGCAAAGCGCACAAAATGCGGTAAGCGCGCCGAAACTTGAAACGTTATCCGAACTTGACAGCTATCCGGAGCTGTCAGTTGCCGAAACGCTTGATTTTGCGGAAGCGTCCGACTCGACCCCGTAGCGGAAGTTAAGTTTTCATGTTATAAAACTCGCCCTCTTCATCCGGAGGGCGTTTTTGCTATAAATCCTTGACTTGAAATATAAAGTGTAATATCATAAAAAGGTCGCGCAAGTTATAATCAAGTTACCGAGTATAGGATAAGAATGACGATTGCTTAACCAATCTGATAGAGCGCGGTGAGCTTGAGAAAGCAGATAAATTAGTTTTGGATGTATATGAGATATTATGCAGTAAAAGCTTTTTATTTGATTTATAAATTATAAGGGAGATAACTTAAATGGCAAACGAACGCATCTTTAAAATGGCATTTTCAAAAATCTACCCGTTGCTCGTTCAAAAAGCCGAGCGCAAAGGGCGCACAAAACAGGAAGTCGACCAGATTATTTTCTGGCTCACTGGCTATGACGAAAGTCAGCTCAACGCACAAATCGAGCGCGAGGTGGACATGGAGACTTTTTTCCGACAGGCGCCGCAGATCAACCCCAACGCCAAAAAAATAACCGGCGTTATTTGCGGTGTGCGCGTCGAGCAGATAGAAGACCCGCTCATGCAGAAAATAAGATGGCTTGACAAACTCGTGGACGAGCTTGCAAAAGGCAAACCGATGGAGAAAATTTTAAGAAGCTGAATGGGAAAAAACTGATTTAAATAAATTAATCAGCGGCTCAAAATGATATATTTAGCTCGGGCGAGGCGGTATGACAGTCTGCATTACAGAGAAAGATGTGGTGCCATGATAATAGACAATATAAAAAATGTAGACGAACTAAACAAAGTATGGGACTTTGTGACCACGATTTTTCCGGTATTGATGACCGGTGAGTATAAATACAGCCGCGATTTTTGGGCGGAGATGGCAAGCCGGCTGCCCGAGCTGCTTATATATGCCAAAGAAGGCGAGCAGGTTTGCGGTGCCGTACTTGCATGGGACGACGGCGGCAGCATAACAGTCGGGACCTGCTGCGTCGCCGCCGGGCAAAGGGGCAAGGGAATAGGCAAAGCAATGATGCTCGAGCTTGAAAAGCGCGTTAGATCGCTCGGATATGGCGGCATCGCTTTGGGCGCGGTCGAGGACGCCGAGGGTTTTTATTATAAGCTCGGCTACAGCGGCTGCCTTTTGGTTCAGTCGGAAACACACAGCATAGAGGAGCTGCTGTCGCTTAACCCCGGCTATGAAGTTATTGCAACAAATGTTTATGACGGTACGATAAATCAGATTTATCTGAATGTGACCACGCCCGACCACGATATTCAGCGCAGGTATGAGGAAAGGTATCCCGGCTGCAGCACTCAAATGGTGTTCGGCAAAAGGTTTAAATAACGGTACATAAAAAGCACTCTGCATTAAGTTGCAGAGTGCTTTCGTATTATTTCCCGGGAAAATACGACTTATTGAGGCTTAGCCAAGCCCGAGATTTATCTGGCGCGCGTATTCTTTGGGAGTCATGTTTGTGTGTTTTTTAAACGCAACAATAAAATGGCTGTCGTTGCAAAATCCGCAAGCCTGTGCGGTATTTGATACGCTGTGGCCATTTTGCAGCATGATTTTTGCCATGTTGAGTTTCATCAACGTTGCGTATTTTTTGATACTTATGCCTGTAACGGCCTTGAAATCGGCGACAAGTTTTGCTCGGCTGACGAAAAATCTCTCGGCTATCGCCTCGAGCGTAAGGTTAAGTTGCAGGGTTTCGGCTATAAACTCCATTACTTGGTGTATGTACATTAGTTTAGATGCCGAGTGCACCGACTCGCTTTGGACCATGCATTTTACGAGCGTGTCTGCTATAACGGCAAGTATCAAAATGCTCCTTTTCCGGTTGCTATTTGAGTTCGCTTCGATGATTTGCTCGCAGCAGGCTTTTAAAAATTTAGATGTTTGCTCGGCGAGCGGTATCTGGGTCATGCCGAAACTCTTTAGCCGGCTCAAGTCAATGTATTCGGAAAAGTCGGAGAGCAGGTTTTCCTTAAAGTTTATGACATATCTTTCATATATTCCGCTGTGCTGGTCGGTCGTTTGCGCGCGGTGCAGAGTATAGGGGCAGTGTATAATCACGCACGGCGGCTTTGATGTCACCGTTTGCTTACTGTTTTCGACCAAAATCGAGCCCTGTATTACAAACAAAAACTCGTACTGCATGTGGGCATGCATATAAGGCTGACAAAAACTTTCGTCAAATGCATGCACACAAAAAACGCCGCTGCCCATATCCGAGTAAAGTGGATTCGGCGGCATGATATCATCCCCGCTTTACAGATATACTGGACATATTTAGCAGATTTTTATATTTATTACCGAGCAATTAAGCATATTTTAACATGACAAATCAATATATATGTGATAAAATGCCATTTGTGTACTTTGGTATCCATACTATACCTATTATAACATAAATCCTCAATAATTTCAATTATAAACTATTTTGTGGTTGGCGGTCAAAGAAAGGCGGTGTGTTATGAGGGTCGGCTTTGTTCGGGGCATGGCATGGCTGTGCCTGCTCGCGACCGTTGCTTCGGCGCTTATCGCGTGTTCGGACAAAGATAAGCCTACAGCCGTTAATGTGACAGATATAGCCACTTCGGCAGAGGAGACCGACGACGGGCTTTATCACGACGATGTGCCCACGGTCAATTATGACGGCTATGTTTTCAGGGTATACTCGAGAGACGACGCATGGTTTAACGGCAACATCACCGTCGAAGCACAGAACGGCGAGGTTATAAATGACGCCATATTTATCCGCAACGCCAAGGTGTGCGACCGGTTCAATATACAAATCACCGAAACCGTGCATACCGACACCGAGCTTGCGCGCGCGACCGTTCTCGCAAATGAAGATGCGTATGACATGATAAACGCAAGGTGTACGGCCGCGCTGTCCATGGCGGTCGAGGGCATACTTTATACGGTAGAGGATTTACCCTATGTAGACCTCTCAAAACCTTATTGGGATGAAAAGCTGACCGATGATGTCAACATAGGGCCGTATAGATATTTTGCAGTGGGAGATCTTAACCTTACATTCTACGACTACACTTCGGTGCTGCTGTTCAACAAACAGATTGTCGAGGACAATACCATCGAAAACCCCTATCAAATTGTCTATGACAACCGCTGGACTTTCGACAAATACATGGAGCTTGCCATGGGCGTCACAACCGACCTGAACGGCGACAGCAAGCTCGATCAAAACGACATGTACGGCATCATCGGCACGCCCAACTTTGTTGGCTACACTTTGACGCTTGCTGCGGGCGTGAAGAGCGTAAACAAAGACGAAGACAATTATCCGGTATATAATCTTGACAGCGACGAAAAATTTATCGAGGTTTTCAACAAAGTGTTCGAGGTGATGTGGGACTCGAATACTTGGTTTAGGACTACCATAACCGACCAAATTAGCCCCACATTCGTTTCGATGTTCAAAAACAATCAGTCGCTGTTTTTCTCCACTAACTTCTTCAACGTTCCTTCGCTGCGCGACATGGACACCGAGTTCGGTATTCTGCCTTTCCCGAAATATAACGAGAATCAGGAAAAATATATAACGAGAATCTCGTTCTTTGATATGTTTACGGTGCCGATAACGGTGTCCGATCTCGATCGGACTTCAGCGATAATCGAGGTGCTCAACTGCGAGTCGGGCAACATAGTGATTCCCGCATATTACGAGATCTCGCTTAAAACCAAATACGCGCGCGACAACGACTCTTCGGGCATGCTCGACCTTATAATGGAGCATCGCGTGGTCGATTTGGGCGACACTATATGGGTGGGCGAAATCAGAGACGGTTGGCTTGCCGCCATGTACCAGAACAACAACCGCAATATTGCCTCCACCGCAAAAAAATACTCAAGGCTGATGAGCAAAACCATCGAAAAAGTTGTTACAAGCCTTGAAACAAATGCGTTAAGGTAAAAAGCAATTTAAAAATTTAAATAAAACGGGAGAGTTTGCTATGAAAAGGATTGTAGCCGTAATTCTTTTAACCCTGCTTGTCACACTTTTCATGCTCCCTCAGTCGTTTGCGATCGGAGAGACAATGACGGCGAAAAGAGGTACGCCGGTCATCGATGGCGAAATAGACGAGGTCTGGAAGAATGCCGACAGACAGGAGCTTGCGTATGTCAAAGCCGGTGACCTCAAAGAGTTTGAGCCGGATGTCGAAAAGGCGTTTGCTTCGGCGCTTTGGGACGACACCTACATTTACTTTTTGTTTGAAGTGACCGACAACGACCCGGTTGCTATCACTGAAGCCGATCCCAACACCGCGCAGGACTGGAAGAACGACACGATATTCCTGTATATCGACGAAACTTATGCGCGGCCTGAGGCGTCGCCGTGGGATGTTGCCGGAACATATCAATTCTCAATATGCGTGGACGGCAATACCAGATCGCCGAGAAACGGTACATACGGCAAGGAGATTAAAGCCGCCGTCAAGAATACCGATACCGGATTTATCATTGAGGTCGCGTTCGAGCCCGAAGTGGTCAAACTCGCGGACGGACTGCAGATCGGCGTAGACTATCAGTACAACGACGGTACCGAGTTCAGCACGCGCGACTACTGTCTCGGCTGGTCCGACGAGACCGACGTCGCCTCGGGTAACGCCTCGGTTTGGGGCACACTGAAGCTTTCGGCTGAACCGGCAGGCGACACCGAGCAGCCTGCTGAAACTCCGGCGGCAGAGCCCGCGGCAGAAGAGCCTGCCGAAGAGGTGGTGGTCAGCGATACCCCTGAGGCAGAAGCTCCGAAGCCTGCCGAAACACCCGCCGCTCCTCAGACGGGTGACATGATGGCTGTTGTCACTGCAGTTTTAGTCGGGGTCTCTGCTTGCGGCACCCTGCTCGCAAAGAAAAGAAGGTTTTAAACGTCATTTAGAGTCCCCAATTTAAAGTGATAAGTAAATAGCGCAAAAAGGGGAGAATCAGCAAAGTTCTCCTCTTTTTGCGATGGCGGAAAAATGGGTGAACGATTTGAGAAACAAAGTTTTTCTTGCTGTAACGTGCGGCTTCCTTGTAATAATGATGCTGGTCGCGCCGGCACTGAAGATTTTTGACAATTTGGGCATAATCTCAACAGAAAAAATGGGCAACATAATTGAGCCCCAAAAGGTTTACGACGACGATATGCCGCTTTCCGGGCTGTTTAACGGCATCGAAAAACTCAAGACCGCAATCGAGGATACATATATAAACTACCTGCCGTTTTATGCACATGTCGTCACCTCGGTCAAAAACGCCAAAATCGGTATGAACAGGCCGATAAACGAACTTCTCTCAAATCTCGGGCAAAAAGCAATCGAGGTGTCTGTCACAACGGACATACTCGAAGCGCCCGAAACCGAGCCTGAGGCCGAAACAGAAGCCGAAACCGCACCGGTTGAAGAAAAGCCTTATATCATAAAGCACAGCTATAGATACATTACAAACTCGGGCGGCACAAACTTTTATGTAATCGACGCAGAGTATTCCGACGGGCGAAAAGTGTCGCTTATCACGCTGACTTTGTCGACTTCGCCGAACTTGATTGACCGGCGTATGAGGCACTCGGCAGAGCTTGTCAACAACATTGCGTCGGTATGCAAAGAGCTTGGTGTAAAAGTATATTTTTATGCCTGCTCAAGGTTTCAGGACGGAGAAAATTTCGAGCAGTATATTCCGGTCGAAAAATCGCTTAAACCCAAGGTGGACGAGTTTTTCTCACTCCTTGACCCCTATATAAAGTACGACCGGCTTAAAGTGGACACACTTGAGGAAAGTATCGAAAAGCTCTTTTTGACCGACCATCACTGGAACGCCTACGGCATGTATGAGGCCTACTGCGACATCATTTGCATGATGCGCGAGGACACTTCGTCGATTCCCGAGCCGCGGCCGCTCGGAGAGCTTTACGTTATAGAGGGCGCTGAATTTTTCGGTACAAATGCGAGGATTTCGGGCTATTACGAATGTAAAGACACTTTCTTTTTCTACGACTACGACCTGCCCGAGCATGTGCTGAGAGCCTCGTATCCCTATAACTATGATGAGAAAAAGCGTCAGTATCTTGAAGGCAGGTTCGAAAAGAAGCTGTCGACCGACCATTATGTCAACTTCTATCCCTACACGGAGTATATGAAGTATAAAAACTCGACGGGACGAAACGTGCTTGTGCTCGCCGACTCGTACTCGCGTGGAATATCGGAGCTGCTCGGCTCAAATTTTGACGAGACGCATATTTTCGACTACCGTCGCATCCACGAGATAGGCAACCTGCGGCAGTTTATTGCAAGACATAAGATAACCGACGTTTTATTTATGCAATATTCGCTCAGGGGTATTTTCGACAACCAAAACGACAACACACTTCATTTGATAGATTTGAACTGACGGAGAAAAGCTATGCTTTTTTCAAGTTTGCCGTTTCTGTTTATGTTTTTGCCGCTGTTTTTTATTGTGTACTTTGCCTTCAGGAAGCGGTATGCGAGAAACATAGTGCTGCTTGTGTTCTCGCTTGTCTTTTATGCGTGGGGCGAGCCGCTGTATATCTTTCTCATGATATTTTCAATCTGCTTCAACTATGTTTTCGCGAGGCTGATAGCAGCCGAAGAGCGGCGCAGCATAAGAGCGAAAGCATATATGGCAGCCGACACCGCGCTGAATCTGCTTCTTATCGGAATTTTCAAATATGCCGGCTTTTTTGTTGAGTGCATAAATGCGGTGACGGGGCTCGTGATACCGGTCCCGAATATCGCCCTGCCTATAGGAATTTCTTTTTACACCTTTCAAATCCTCTCGTATGTAATTGACGTTTACAGAGGGGACGTCGAGGTGCAAAAAGACATATTTATGCTCGGCGCATATCTCTCCGGTTTCCCGCAGCTTATCGCAGGCCCGATTGTAAGATACCAAACAATCGCGGACGAGCTGGTTGACAGGCGTGAGACGCTCGACGAGTTTGCCGAGGGCATGCGGCGGTTTATCTCCGGCCTTGCTAAAAAGGTGCTTATTGCGAACACCATGGCAGAGGTTGCCGACGGTATTTTGAGCCACTCTGCCGCCGACTACGGCATAGTCGGCGCATGGGTCGCCATGCTTGCTTACACAATGCAGATCTATTATGACTTCTCGGGCTACTCGGATATGGCCATAGGCATGGGCAGGATGATGGGGTTCCACTACCTCGAAAACTTCGATTACCCCTACATATCAAAATCGGTCACCGAGTTTTGGCGAAGATGGCACATATCGCTCTCCACGTTTTTCAGAGATTACGTCTACATCCCGCTCGGCGGCAATCGAGTTTCAAGACCGCGATGGATGCTCAATATGCTTGTTGTGTGGTCGTGCACGGGGCTTTGGCACGGCGCGAGCATAAACTTCGTTATATGGGGGTTTTACTATTGCGCGATACTCGTGTTTGAAAGACTGGTTTGGGGCAAATATATTGCGAGAATCCCGGCGATAGGGCACATTTACACCATGGCCTGCGTTATTTTCGGCTGGGTGGTCTTCAGAGCTGAAAACCTTGGGATGATAGCCGAGATAACTGGTGCTATGGTGGGCGGCTACGGTCTCGGCGGTGCGGAGATTCCCGCCTCGATTGTCCTGCAGCGGTCCGGATTCGGCGTGCAGTTTATTTTGATGTTTGCCATTGCCGTGGTGCTCTCGGCGCCGGTATCAAAGCTGCTGAAAAAGAAGCTGGAGGGTTTGCGTATCGGCGCGATTTTAACCGATGTAGCCGCCGTCGGAGCTCTCTTGCCATGTGTGATAGAGCTTGCAATCGGTTCATATAACCCGTTTATCTATTTCAGATTCTAAAACGCGAACAGAAACCGGCGAGCAAGCTGAAATGTGCTATTAAATTAAAGCGCTTGTTGCATACCCGTCGATAGCAGGACGAAACAAGCGGTGTCATCTCTGCCGAGAAAAGCGAAAAGATAATAAAGCTTTGTATACAAAGACATAATAACAAAGGAAAATATAACTCCGCCATCTCAAAGAGAGGCAAGATAAATACCGAAGTGCGAAACAAGCTGTGCCGCAAGGCAGCCAAAGCCTTTTAGACTGCAATGCTTTGCCGGCAGTGTGTAGCTGAGAACAGTCAGTGTTTAGAAGCTTGACGCGCTACTCAATGTACAAGGCTTACAGGCGCACGATATGAAGCGAAACCTCGCATAATTTACGCAATAGTGGCGACTATTCGTCTATACACATAAAAAGTCCGTACTCCGCTTGGGAATACGGACTTTATTTTACGGTCTAAACCGCTATATTTATAGGGATATATTTACTCTGCCGGATATGCGTAAAGCACATCGCCGGATTTTCCGGCAAGTTCTACCTCATAAGGCTTGCCGGGGAATAGGTCGAAGAAGTTGTCGCCTATCGGCGTGTCGCCGTCCAGGTCGATACAAACGCCCATCGTAAACTTGTCGGCGGTGTATATGGCTTTGGTGCCGACGCGCTCGACTTTGATGGTCGCTTTTTTCAGGCCGAGTTCGCCGTAAGGTTTGTCTATATGCCTGCGGCGTGCGAGCGGCTCGCCTTCGGCGGCAAGCTCGGCATAAGGTATCCAGCCATCGCCGGGGAGCTTGAATGTCGCAAGTTTTGTAGAGGCATTGGGCGCAAGCGTGACCTCGAGTTTGTGCGTCTCATATTTGCCGTCCGGCGTAAACGCGCCGTACTCAAGCGATGCGGAAAGCTCGACAAGTCGCTCGCTGATGCCGTAAACCGTAAAGCTGCCGTCCTCCTCGCGCACTATGTCAACTGCAACCGGCGCAAATGCGCGCTTGACAGGGCAGAACGAGGGCGTGCGGTTGCGCAGATAATCGACAATTGTCCAGCTTCTCGTCGCTGGCCAGCAGTCGTTGTACATCCAGAATATCGCCGATGACGAGCTGAACATGCGGCGGCGGAAGTTGAGAATATACTCGGTAAGCGCTTCACCCTGACAGAATCCGCCGTAGTAGGTATAGTCGCGCACGCTCATGCCGTCGGTCGTCATGCCAAGCTTTTCTTCAAGCATCAGGTCAGGCGAGCAGTTGTCCCAGTGCCCAATAGAGTTGTCGTGCAGCTCCCAATCAAAGCTGTGCAAAAAGTCCTGTCCTTCGGAAAAGCACGCCATCATATTGGGCAGGCTTGTCGGCCCGAGCATGCCGCCTTCGTTCGGGAAACGGCTGACTTTTGTGCGGTATTTGAAATAGTCGCGGTCGCCAAACCCGATGAACCACGGGTGCTGGTCGCCGACTGTGTCGCTGTTGTCGTCGCTGCCGTCAAACGAGTATGGGCTGGACGGCTGATAATAGCGGTATTCGCCCTCGGCATGCAGCACTTTGGGTATCAGATAGTGATAAAGTACGGCGTCGGGATAATGTTTTCCGCCATAACCGCCCACAAGCCACATTATTTCGTTGTTGCCGGCGTATATAACGAGCGAAGGGAACCGCGAGAGTCGGCGCACAGTATAGATAATCTCGGCGCGGTAGTTCTGATAAAACTCGTCGTCATAACCTGGATAGCAGGCGCAGGCGCCGATAAAGTCCTGCCAAACCATTATGCCGTGCTCGTCGCAAAGTTCGTAAAAATCGTCGGTTTCATAAATCCCGCCGCCCCAAACGCGAAGCATGTTGAAGTTGGCTTCCAGGGCGCGATCGATTAGTGTTTCGTAAACATCGCGGGTCAGTTTGGAGAAGATAATGTCGGCGGGGACCATGTTGCCGCCCTTGCAGAACACTTTGATACCGTTTACAACAACCGTAAAATAGTTGCCTTCCTCCGGATGGGGCGACTGGTCGACGACGACATGACGAAATCCGGTCTTTTTGGTTATAACAATATCGTCTGTGCCCGGTTGGGAGAGCGTGAGCTGCACAGTGTAAAGTTTCTGGTTGCCGTAGCCGCGCGGATACCAAAGCTCGGGCTTGCTAACTTTAAGATTGAGCTCAACCGGTGACTGTCCTGCCGGCGCTTTGCCGCTCACCGTCGCCGTATCGCCGGTTTCAAGCACGCGTGCGGTCATGGTATAGGGCAGTTCGGCTTCGGTCGAAGTGATAAACTGGCGGATGCGGAGCCTGCCCTCGGTATAGTCGTCCGAGAGCGTGGCAAAAATAGCCGACTCGTCGGTAAATATGCCGCCGGTAAGCTCTATGTAACATGATTTATATATGCCGACGTTGACAAGGCGTGGAGACCAGTCCCACTCAAAAGATGACTGGGGTTTTCTCAGCCACATGCGGTGGGTGAGCTGGTTGTTCGGCTCCCACTCGCCGGCAAGTCCCTCAATTGACTTTCTGCCTGCGTAAAACAGACCGGAGTCGATAACTACTGTTATAGTATTTTCACCCTCGTGCACGGCGTCGGTTATATCCAGCCTGCAGGGAGTGTAAAAGTTGTTGTGTTCTCCGACTTTTTTGCCGTTGACATAGACCGTCGCGGTCAAATCAAGCCCCTCGAACACCACGCGGGCACGCATTTTGGCCTGCTCGTCTGTCAGCGTGAAGGTGCGCGTGTAGTTCCAAATCATCTCCTCAATCCAGCGCGCCGCAAGCACGTTGCGGCCGAGTGCGGGATCGCCCGTTATATGCTGCATCGCTTCTTGCACAGTGCCCGGAACCGTAGCGGGATAGTCGGGCAAAAATCTCTGACTGCGCGGCCAGGTTGAATGACCGCCGCGCTGTCCGCTTGAGTACTTAATGCGCCACTCGCCGTCAAGCGGTATAATAACCATATACAAACCTCTCCGTTCATTGAAATTACACATATTATAAACAGAGCGTATACAGTTGTCAAGGACAGGATGCAGGTAAAGCCGCATTTTGCCGGAGGGAAAATCCCAAAGCGGCATATTTGCGCTTGAGTACGACCGTTATCAAGCACAACGCTTGATTAAAGTTTTCGGGCATAAAAACAGGGGCGTTTTCTGCAAAAAACAAGCCGCAGCGCTGGTGCTGCGGCTTTATGGATTTTTCACCACGCAAAAAAAGTATGGCGCCGTGGGAGAGTTGATAATACGAAATTTTGACACCGTAAACTGCTTTCGGTCATATTTCGCCAGCTCTTCGTCAAGCATCAAGCCTTCGTCTTTGCCTTCCGGATGGCCGGGATATGCGACTATGAGCAGCATCCCGCCGCGGTCAAGCAGCTGCACCGCCGCCCTCACCGCCTTGAGTGTGGACGGGCGCATTGTTGTGACTTGCTTGTTGGAGCCGGGCAGGTAGCCAAGGTTGAACACACCGGCACATATCGGGCCGGTGACATAGTCGAGCACATTTTCGTGCGAGTCGAGTATAAGCGTGTAGTTCGGCGCGCAGCCGGACGACTGGAGCAGCGCGCGCGTCCGCTCGAGCGCCAACGGCTGCACGTCAAATGCGTATACATGTCCGGTCGGGCCGACTGCGTCCGACAGCCAGCGCGTATCGTGACCGTTGCCCATCGTGAAGTCTACCGCAGTGCCGCCGTGCCTCACATGTTCAGCCAGTATCGTCTTTTGCAGCTTGTTTAAATTGAACATATATCACTGTTTCAGGAAGTTTTTATAGGCTCCGAAATATAGAGCGCCCGAAACCGCCGTTGAAATCAGTATAAGAGCAAGCATTATATAGCTGGCAACAAAGCCGGAGCCGGGTATTATAACAGGCTCGAGTATCATAACTATGACGCCGAGCGTCTGGGTAACTGTCTTAACTTTGCCCGGCCATGCTGCCGCAATAACGGCTTTTTCGGACGAAGCGGCGGCTATCATCCGCAGCGAGGTGACGGCAAGCTCGCGCACGACAACCACAAAAAGCACCCAAATCATCACATGCACAAATACGGTGTTGTCGGCTGCGGTGCCGTTTCTGATTATAAGTGCGAGCATCGTGCCGATTATAAGCATCTTGTCGGCTACCGGGTCGAGAAACTTGCCGAAATCGGTCACCAGGTTGTATTTTCGGGCAATCATTCCGTCAAGCATGTCGGTCGCAGCAGTGACAATGAAAATCGCCGCGGCAACAATGCGCGCCCACAGGTCGGGGATACCGGTGAAGACGATGAAGAACATGCAGACGGGAACCATCGCTATGCGAAAAACCGTGAGCTTGTTCGGCAGATTGAGCTTCATTTTTACATACCTCGCGGCAGTTTTTCATATTATACCACCGCCGTGCCGGACTTGTCAACCGTGACGGTTCAGCGCGTGCCGGGTCTGGGTTTTGAGGTGCGTACAAACAGCCTGGCGAGTGCGCGCCCGTTAAACGGTATCAGCGGATAAAGATAGCCGCGGGGGCCGGATATGCCGTTTGTGGTTGCGATTAAAACTAACATTATTATTAGACCCGCTATATAGCCCCATATTGAAAACGCGGCGGTCAGACACAGTATCATTATCCGGCATAGCTTGAGCGCATAACCCAGCTCATAGCTTGACTGTGTGAAATTCGCGATTGACACAAACGCGATGTAAAGCACCACCTCGTCGGTGAAATAGCCCGTATCAATAGCATAGTTACCCAAAAGCAAGCCGCTTATTGCCGAAAACGAGCCTGCAAGTGTGCTTGGCGTGTTCAGCGAAGCGAGCTTTAGCCCGTCGACGACCAGCTCTGCCAAAATCAACTGCACAAAAACGGGAAGAGCGGCCGGCTCGTCGATAATAATGAAATCCATCCACTTTGGGACAAGGTGCGGCAGCCGCACAAGCATGTACCAGGTAGGAATCAAAAACACAGTCAAAATCGACACGAAAAGCCGCACAAGGCGCATATAGCTTCCCACAAGAATGGGGAAATAATAGTCGCCGGTTTCCTGAAGAAAATCAAAAAACGCGGTGGGCAGTATCATCGCTGATGGCGAGGTATCGCACATTACAATAACACTGCCCTCTTCAAGCATTGCAGCCGAGGCGTCCGGCCGCTCCGTATAGCGGACTTTTGGAAACGGATTATACCACTTGCGAGGCGCAAGCTGTTCGGCAAGCGTTTCGTGAGCCATCGTCAGCGCATCGATGTCAATTTCGGATATTTGACGCTCAAGCGACTGCACAAACTCGGGCTCGGCTGCCCCTTCGATATAACATAACGCCACATCGGTCGCCGTAATGCGCCCTACCTTCATAAGTTTAATGGTAAGCCGCGGGTCGCGGATATGACGGCGGATGAGCGCGGTGTTTTGAAGCAGCGACTCTGTAAACCCTTCGCGCGCGCCGCGCAGGACCTTGTCATGGTCGGGCTCCTCGATAGAGCGCGTCGGATAGCCGCGGCTGTCGATTATTGCGGCATCGTCCACGCCGTCGGCAATAAATACTGTCGCGCCCGACAGTACGGCAAGCGCAAGTTTTTCAGGCTCGCGCTCATGCTCCACGTCGGCAAACGGTATGTTGTAAATGCAGTCGGCGGCGTCCGGCCTGTCGCCGAGCAAATGCACCATCAGATTCGAAAGTGACGCTTGGTTGACAAAACCGTCGATATAATAAAACACCGCCCGCGCCCCACAGCCGAGCGTAAATTCCTTCTTTATTACGTCAAAACTTGAGCCGATGCGCAATGCCCTGTCAATTTCCGCAATCTTGTGCTCGAAACTATTTAAATTGTCCATACCGTTATTTTTTGCGGAGCCTAATTTTTTATACAAAGTAAAAATATACTTGCAATTTGGAAATTTCAGTGGTATACTAAGCCATGGCAGTATAAATATAACCGGAGGTTTGCGGTTTTATGAAAAAATCCTTAAACGCTTGGTCGGTTGCACACGGAACCGATTTAGAAGAGATGTTCGCAAAGCTTTCGGCAGCAGGATTTGATGGTGTGGAACTCAACATCGACGGCGATAACTCCTCGCGCCACTCGCTTACGATGGACACCACGGACGACCAGCTTGCGGAAATCCGCGCACTGTCCGAAAAATACTCTCTGCCGGTTGTCAGCATTTCAACCTCGCTTTATGAAGGTGGCGCAAGACTCGGTTCACGCGATCCTGCGCGCGTTAAGGCGGGACAAGACCTGTTGCGCAAACAGCTTCACTGCGCGAAAGCTCTCGGAGCGGGCGGTATACTGGTAGTGCCCGGAGGCATTTCCCCCGACTGCTCGATCCGCGAGGCTTACGAGAACTCGCTTGCCTCACTGAAAGCCATGATACCCGAAATTGAGGCTGCCGGCATCAATGTCGGTGTAGAGAATGTATGGAACGGATTTTTCATGTCCCCGTTTGACATGTGCAGGTTCATCGACGAGCTGGACTGCAAGTACATAGGCGCATACTACGACGTCGGTAACGTTATTGCCTTCTCGTGGTCCGAATACTGGATCGAAATGCTCGGCGAGCGCATCACAAACATCCACGTCAAAGACTATAAGCGAAACGGCGGCATCAACAACGGAGGCGATTGGGTAGACCTGCTTAAAGGCGACGTTAACTGGCCAAAAGTAGTTCCCGCTCTTCGCCAGGCCGGCTTTGACGGATACCTGACCGCAGAGGTCGGCAAAACGAATCCCGACCAGAGCTGGGAGGATTTCTATAAAGAAGTCGCGGACGCGGTCGGTACCATTTGCGGAATGTAAACGGATTATATCTTCTTACAATAAAATCATAAATTAAAGAGGTAAGCCAAAATGAAGAAACTTGCGATGATCGGTTGCGGTGGTATTGGCGGCTACCACCTTAACCACTTCCTTCAATTCAAAGATATTGAGCTTGCAGGATTTTGCGACATTATAATCAGCCGCGCAGAGGAGTTTGCGCGCAGGGCCGGTTCCGGTAAGGCCTATATCGATTATCGCACCATGCTGGACGAAGTCAAGCCCGACATGGTATTTGTCTGCATCCCTCCTCACTGCCATGGTCAAGTAGAGTTCGAGCTGATTGAGCGCGGAATCCCGTTTTTCGTCGAAAAACCGATTTCCATCCACGAGGACCTTGCCCGCGAGCTCAACAAGCGTGTTGCCGAAAAAGGCCTTATCACTGCCGTCGGTTTCCAGTGCCGCTATGACAACATCAACGACGCTGCTTTTGACTTCTTCAAACAGGAACAGGTTATCGCTGTCCAGGCATCCCGTGTCGGCGGCGTTCCCGAAGTCGAATGGTGGCGCAACAAGACGCAGTCCGGCGGTCAGCTGATTGAACAGACCATTCACCAGCTTGACATTCTCCGCTACCTCCTTGGCGAACCCGAATATGTCTACTCTGTTGCCGGGCGCGGCTACATAACTCAAGAGGAGTGGCCGGGCTACTTCACCGACGACATTTCGACCACGCTGATAGTCTTTGAAAGCGGCGTACAGGCCACTATGATGACCGGCTGCTATGCGCTCGACGGTGCGGCTTGGGATTCGAAGATGACCTTCGGCGGCCGCAGAGCACGCATGGATTATGTGCTGTGCAGCAATGTAACGATTTACGGTCTCGCTCCCGAGGACGTAGCACCGGAGATGGAGGGTGGCCTGGTAATCAAAGGCGACGGCGCTATGCGTCGCAGCGATGACGAGAAAGGCATCCGTACCAACTCCACGGTCGACTTCGGTCTGATTTGCGACCGCACCTTCATCGATGCGGTCATCACCGGCGATCCTTCGAAGATTCGCTCGCCGTACAGCGACGCGTATAAGTCGGTTATGTTTGGGCTTGCCTGCAACAAGTCGATGGAGACCGGTCAGCCCGTCAAAATTGAGTATTAATTTAGCATAAATAAATAGGAAGGGGGCACTGATGTGCTCCCCTTTTTAAATATACGTTTGCTTTGGGCATACAGGCAGTACTGCCTTGATAGGAGGTTTTTTGCGCAAGTGAGGGGGAGCTTTTTTCAAAAAGCTCCCCCTCAAAAACTGATTTCTGTCAATGTATAATCAGTCAAAGTATATGGTTTTACCTGTTTCGGCAGATTTATATATAGCCTCGATTATGTCGGACACCACACAGGCTTCCTCAGGCTTGACGAGCGGAGGCAGGTCGTTTATCACGCTGTAAATCCACTGCTTTGCCTCATACTGCTCGGGCGTGAGGTTCTCGCCTTTAAACAGGTCGCGCGATGTGCCGGTCGGGCGAATATCTTGTGTGAAAAGCGCGCCGTCATGCTCGCCGTTGACGCGCACGGTTTCGCCGCGCATTTCGATACCGCCCAATGTGCCGCAGAGCGTGAGGTGCCCGCCGCTTTCCATATTGAGCAGCCACGAAGCCTCGACATAAAGTGACGCGCCGTTTTTGAATTTCACAAATCCCATCGCCGCGTCCTCGACTTCGAACTGTTCGGGATCGATAATTCCCCACGCATTTGAGTATCTTGCGATCTCGGGCAATCTGCGGTATGTAACACCGGTGACCGACGACACGTCGTAGTTGTTCATGAGAAACAGGCATGCGTCAATCGAGTGCGTTCCGATGTCGATCATGGGGCCGCCGCCCTGCAGCTCTTTGTCAAGAAACACGCCCCAGAGCGGAACGCCGCGGCGTCTTATTGCAGGAGCTTTTGCATAGTATACCTCTCCGATCTTGCCGGAGGAGATGAACTTGCGAGCGAACTGGTATGCGGTCGTGCTGCGGGTCTGATAGCCGACGGTCAGTTTCTTGCCGGTGCGGCGTGCCGCTTCGACCATAGCATGAGCTTCCGCCGAGGAAGCGGCCATCGGCTTTTCACACATGACGTGCTTGCCGGCCTCGAGCGCCGCAATCGAGATTTCAGCATGCGATTTGTTTGGCGTCAGTACATGTACTACCTCGATGTCGGAAATTTTGAGCAGATCGCGGTAGTCGGTATAGGCAACCGCGTCGGGCGTGCCGAAATCCCGGCGTGCAGCCTCGGCGCGTTCGGGTATAATGTCGCAGAATGCAACCATTTTAACATTTGGCAGCCGCTTTAGGCTGGGCATGTGTTTGCCGTTTGCGATTCCACCGCATCCGATTATGCCCACCTTAATCTCGCGCATGTCTTCGTACTTGGTTTCCATTACAATTTCGATTGACATATCGAGTCTCCTGCTCTAACTTAATATGGTGTTGACTATTTATAGCACGCGGAGTATAATAAGTCAATAGTTTATAGGATTTTTACCTATATATAAACAAATAGTGAGGAGCGCTGCCTGGATTATGCAAATAGCGAAAAAAGCCGGGGACCGGGGCGGCAGTTTTTTTGTGCGCGACGGAAAGTTCTACACCGGTCTTGCAGCACTTGCGTTACCCGTTGCCGCACAGAATATAATAACATTTTCAGTTTCGCTCGCCGACAACGTCATGGTGGGCTCGCTCGGTGAAACTGCGCTGTCCGGCGTTTATTTGGCGTCGCAGATAACCACTTTCCTGCAAATGTTCACGATGGGCACGTCCGCCGCCATGACGGTGCTTGCCGCGCAGTATTGGGGCAAGGGCGACACAAAAAGCGTCAAAACAATCATCGGTATCGCACTGCGCGCCTGTATTACTGTATCGTTACTTCTTTGGGCGGCGGTATTCTTCTTTCCGGCGCAAATTTTGTCGCTGTTCGGAGACGATCCCGCTGTTATAGAGATGGGCGTGCGTTACATACGCGTGCTGTCCTATTCATATTTATTCTTCTGCATGACGAGTGTGCTGGTGGCGTCCATGCGCTGTGTTAAAATTGTTCGCGCCGGCGTTTACACCTCGTCGGTGGCATTTGTTGTAAACGTGTTTTTAAACTGGGTGCTTATATACGGCAAACTCGGTTTTCCGGCACTTGGAGTTGCCGGCGCGGCGCTTGCCACTTTAATTGCGCGTATTGCCGAGTTTTGCGTAATTTTGGTATTTGTTCTGAAAGTGGACGACAGGCTTCGGATCAAGATACCCGAGCTGTTTGTCCGTGACCGGATACTCGCGCGAGATTTCCTTAAATACGGCATCCCGGTGATATTGGGCGACGTGTTTTGGGGCGTTAACCTGATGGTGCAGGGGGCGATTGTCGGTCGTCTCGGCGAAGCCTCGATTTCCGCAATCAGTATTGCCAACACTGTGTATCAGGTTGTCTCGGTAGGCATATTCGGCACGCGCGAGGCCTCGACGGTTACGGTCGGAGCAGCGGTGGGCGCGCTTGGCGACGATGAAGACCGCGAGGGTTACAATAACTTAAAGCGCCTTGTCCGCACTCTTCAGGTGATATTCCTCGGAATGGGGCTGCTTACATCGGCTGTCCTGTTCGTATTGCGTGATTTTATACTGATGCTGTATCCAAATCTCGATGCGGTGACGCTGGACGCGGCAAAATCGGTGCTCACCGTGATGTGCATAACGATTATCGGAACCGCTTATCAAATGTCAACGCTGACCGGCATAGTCCGGGCAGGCGGCTCCACAAAATTTGTGCTTATAAATGACCTTATATTCGTTTGGACCGTCGTTATTCCCTCATCGGCAATCGCGGCATTTTTGTTTGGCGCGCCGGTGTGGGTCGTCTACGCTTGCCTTAAATGCGATCAGGTGCTCAAATGTGCGGTCGCGGTGGTAAAGGTCAATCGTTGGAACTGGATGGTCAAGCTCACGTCGCGAAAGGCAGAGGCATGAGGCACATAAATATACCTATTTTTATACCTCACGAGGGCTGTCCGAACGACTGCGTGTTCTGCAACCAGCGCACAATCTCGGGCACGCATGCGTTTGACATTTCGTCTGTCCCGGCGCAAATAGATGAAAAGCTTGCCACGCTCCCCGAGGGCGAAAAACACGTGGAACTTGCCTATTTCGGCGGCAGCTTTACGGGGCTGAATAAAGCCGACATGCGTTTTCTGCTTGCAGTTGTGCGCAGACTGCTTGATGAGGGGCGGATTGACGCGGCCCGTGTATCAACCCGGCCGGACTATATAAGCCCTGATATAGCGGACGAGCTCAAAGAGGCAGGGGTCACTACCGTAGAACTTGGCGTGCAAAGCATGTCGGACCGCGTGCTTGCGGCATGCCGGCGCGGGCACACGGCGGCAGATACAGTGCGTGCGTTTGAGATTTTGCGCTGTGCCGGGCTGAACGTTGTGGGGCAGATGATGGTCGGTCTGCCCGGCTCGACGCGGGAGGACGAGATAAACACCGCGCGCTCGATTTGCGATTTGGGCGCATGCGCCGCACGCATATATCCGCTTGTGGTGCTTTGCAACACCGAGCTTGAGAAAATGTCGGCACGCGGCGATTTTACGCCCCTGCCGCTGTGCGAGGCGGTTTCCCGCGCGGCGGATGCACTTGAGGTGTTTGTCGGGCGCGGCGTCGAGGTTATCCGAATTGGCCTGTGCGCCTCGGAGGATTTGTTTTCAGAGGACGGCATCGCCGCCGGCGAGTATTCGCCCGCGACCGGCGAGCTTGTGATGGGCGAGGTGTTTTTGCGCCGGATTTGTGCTGCGGTAGATGCAGCCGGCACAGGAACGCATGGAAAAACGCTGCTTGTCACTGTGCCTCCGGGCGCAATATCGAAAGCGGCCGGACACAAGGGAGCAAACCGCAAGGAGCTTGCCGCAAGATACGGATTTTCGCGTGTGAAGTTTGAAGAGGACGCGCGTTTTGCCGGATACGACTGCGATGTCAAAATAATTTTATAAAATGTTAATGCTTTGCAATGGCTATAATCGCCGCAGTATGATATAATTACTTAATACACAAGAAATAACCGCACTGCGTGCGGTGAAAGTGGGAGGAAGGATGAGGCTGAAATCATTGGAGCTGTGCGGCTTCAAGTCCTTCCCGGACAAGACGCAGCTGACATTCAGCGGCGGCATTACCGCGGTCGTCGGGCCAAACGGCAGCGGCAAATCGAATATATCCGACGCCATTCGTTGGGTGCTGGGCGAGTTAAGCTCAAAAAACCTGCGCGGCACCAAGATGGAGGACATCATCTTCGGCGGCACCGACACGCGTCGCCCGTCTGGGATGGCAGAGGTCTCGCTTGTCATAGACAATACCGATGAAGAAAACAGGCTGGATATTGACTATGACGAGGTCACGATAACACGCCGCTATTTCAGAACAGGCGAAAGCGAGTATCTTATAAACCGCAAGCCGGTGCGATTGCGCGACATATCAGAACTGTTCATGAATACCGGTGTGGGCAAGTACGGGTACTCGATTATCGGGCAGGGCCGCATAGCGGAGATAATATCGCAGCGAAGCGAAGACCGCCGCGCAGTTTTTGAAGAAGCGGCCGGTATTTCAAAATATAAATATAAAAAGAACGAAGCCGAGCGCAAACTCGCCGAGGTCGACGAAAACCTCATTCGCGTGCACGACCTTCTGGCACAGCTCGGCGAGCGCCTCGGGCCGCTTGAAAAGGAAGCGGAGCGAGCGCGCAAATATCTTGAGTTTTACGAGCAGAAAAAAGCGACAGACGTTGCGCTGTGGCTATACGATATGCGGGTCGCGCGCGCAAAGCTTGTGGAGCTTGAGCGCGGCAGGGCGGCTGCACAAGCAGCGCTCGACGAAGCCGACGCTGCGCTCGCTAAGCTGGACGAGCAAAGCGACAGTCTGTATGTCGAATCTCAAAAAAAGCGCTCGGACGCCGAGCGCGCATCGACGCGGATTGCCGAGTATACGGAGCAGCTACACAGCAAGCGCACTAAGCGGATGCTGCTCGAAAATGACATAACGCATATCGACAGCCAGATTGAGCAAATCGAGGCTGACCGCAAGATAAAAGCGTCGGCGCTTGCGTCGGCAGAAGAAAATTACAAGGCGCAAAAGGCCGAGGCCGAGCGGCTGTCAGCCTTATACGAGGCCGAGCTTGCCAAACTCAAAGAAGCCGAGGCGGAGCTTGCGGAACACACAGCGCGTGCCGAGACGCTCAAAGAGGAGCTTGCGGCGCTTTCTGCCGAATCGGAGAGGCTTTCGTCCGATTCGGTCGAGCTGCGAATCAAGCTTTCGTCACTCGGCGATGCCGCACATGAGCAGGAGCAGCAGAACCCTTACGAGGAAGAGCTGGGCAAGCTCAAAGAATCGGTGGATTTGCTTTCGCAGCGCATGGCGAAGGCAGAGGCGGCGATTTCCGACTATGCAGACAAGCTCTCCCGCGAAAATACAGCGCTGCAGGCGGCTCAAAAGCAGACGGAATCGTATACCGCCGAGCTTGAAGCGGCAAAGGACAAGCACAACAGGCTGCGCGTCGATATATCGGCGCTGCTGCGTCAGGCGGACGCCCTGCGCCGCATGGAGGAACTCTTTGAGGGGTATAATGGAAGCGTGCGGCGCGTCATGGAAGCCGCTGCTGCCGGCGAGCTGCGCGGAGTGCTCGGCCCGATCTCCCAGCTTATCAGAACCGAACCGAAATATAACATAGCGATAGAAACCGCGCTGGGTGCAAGCATCCAGCACATCGTCGTCGAGGACGAGGAGGCGGCAAAAGCCGCTATTGCCTATCTCAAACGCGTCAACGGCGGCCGCGCAACATTTTATCCGCTGACATCGGTCAAAGGCCGGCAGAACGGAATACCGAAGGACATGCTTTCAGGCCGGCGCGGATTTGTCGGTGCCGCCGACGAGCTGGTCGACTGCGACGAGCGCTATAGAGGCGTGATACGCTATCTGCTCGCGCGGACGGCGGTGTTTCGCAGCATAGACGACGCGACAGAGGCGGCGCGCGCATTCGGCTATAGATTTCGCATTGTCACGGTTGACGGGCAGACAATCAATGCCGGCGGCTCGTTTACGGGCGGTTCGGTAAAGCGAGACAGCGGCATGCTGTCCCGTTCAGCCGACATAAGCAAGCTTGAAGAGCAGGCGGCGAAAATCGAGGTGAAAGCAGCGGCAGAGCGAAAGCTCGTTGAAGAGCTGACTGCCAAAATCGAAAAGCAAAAGCAAATCTGCGCCGATATAAACGGTAAAGTTAATCTGCTGAACACGCTGTATCAGGCGGAGAAAACCCAGCTTGAGGTACTGCGCGCGCAGCATGCCTCGGATAAAAAGCGGCTTGAGGAGGTTTTGGCCGAGTACAGAGCCTTCTCCGAACGCTTGGAAGAGGCAGAAAACCAGCGCGCAGAAATCAAAGCCCGGCTGGACAAAATTAACGGCAGGCTTGCCGGGATTGCCGCTGAAATCGATGAGAAAAACAGGCTGCGCGCCGAATGTGTTGCCTTGCGCGATGCGGCAAGGGCGCGTCACTCCGAGCTTACGGTCAGTACTACTGCATCCGGCCGCGATGCAGACGCTGCGAAGAGGAGTGAAGCTTTTGCGCTTGACACGGTGACATCCCTGCGCGAGCAGCTCGAGCGGGCAGAGGCAGCGGTTTACAGCCTCAATGAAAAGAAAATAGCCGCTCAAAACGAGATAGAGCAAGGCAATTTCGAATGCGAGCAGCTTGCCGACGACATTGAGATGCTCACCCGGCAGCGAAACCAGCTCGAGCGTGAAGCGACCCAGCTTGACAGCCGTCTTGCGGGCTTGCGTGAGGAGCTGCGCGAGCAAACGAAGCGGCGCGAGGTGTTTTTCCGCGAGTTTACGAAAGCGGACTCGGCTTTCAGCCAGCTTCAAGCCGAAATCGACCGCGAGACCTCGAGGATATGGGACGATTATGAGCTGACATATTCCACTGCGGTTGCCGCGGCAGAAAAAGGCGGCTATCCGGTCGTCACAGAGGAAAACCGCGCCGAGATTGCCGCGTTGCAAACCGAGTGCAAAAACAAAATCCGTGCGCTCGGGCCTGTAAACGTTGGGGCAATCGAAGAATATGCCGAGATTAAAAAGCGCTATGAATCAGGCAAAACCCAAGCGGACGACCTTGCGGCTTCCCGCCAGTCGCTGACAGAGGTTATACAGCGGCTGGAGCGAGAGATGCGCATTCAGTTTATGCAGGCGTTTGAGGAGATTAACCTGCACTTTGGGCGCGTGTTCGGCGAGCTGTTCGGCGGCGGTACGGCTGAAATAACACTGACCGACCCGGACGACGTACTTACGTCGGGCATCGAAATAAACGTTGCCCCTCCCGGGAAGATTATAAAAAATTTGATGGCGCTGTCGGGCGGCGAGCAGGCGTATGTTGCTATAGCGCTGATTTTCGCGATACTCTGCGTCAACCCCACGCCGTTCTGCGTGTTCGACGAAATAGAGGCGGCGCTCGACGATGTCAACGTCGCGCGGTTTGCAGAGTATTTAAAGCGCTACAGCGAAAATATCCAGTTCATCGTGATTACTCACCGCCGCGGCACAATGGAATGCGCATCGACACTCTATGGCGTGACCATGCCCGAACGCGGAATATCGCGCGTGCTGGGGCTGAACATAGACGAAATCGAATCGAAGATAGGTATAAAACAGCAATAAACGGAGCATAGCATGGGATTTTTCGATAGACTTAAAGCGGGACTTGCCAAAACCAAAGAAGCTATTTTCAAGCAAGTCGATGACCTTTTCAAAAAATTTGTCCGCGTGGACGAGGAAATGCTCGAGGAGCTCGAAGAGCTGCTTATAATGGCCGATGTTGGCGTCACATCTTCTGTGGAGATCATAGATAGGCTGCGCGAGGAGATACGGGACCGCCGCATTTCCGACCCCGCCGAGGCGAGCGAGGCGCTCTGCGGCATACTGCGCGACATGATTGGGGAGGGCGAGCCTCTAAAACTTGGAACAAAACCGTCGGTTATACTCGTCATAGGAGTTAACGGCGTGGGCAAAACGACGTCGATTGCTAAGATAGCAAAGATTCTTAAATCTGAACGAAAGCAGGTACTGGTTGCCGCTGCCGATACATTCCGTGCCGCCGCAATAGACCAGCTTGCCGTTTGGGCCGACCGCGTTGGCGTCGATATAATACGGCACAGCGAAGGTTCGGACCCGGCTGCGGTTGTGTTTGATGCAATAAGTGCCGCGAAAAAGCGCGGCTGTGACGTGCTTTTAATCGATACCGCAGGGCGGCTGCACAACAAGAAAAATCTTATGGAAGAGCTTGCAAAAATCAACCGCGTGATAGCGCGCGAGCTGCCCGATGCCGACCGCGAAACGCTGCTGGTGCTTGACGCCACAACAGGTCAGAATGCGGTAAATCAGGCAAAAGAGTTTAAAAATGCGGCCGACATCACGGGAATAGTGCTTACAAAGCTGGACGGTACGGCAAAAGGCGGCATAGTGTTTTCGATACGCCGCGAGCTGGACATACCTTTGAAATTCATCTGCGTCGGCGAAGGAGCGGACGACCTCGAGCGTTTCGACGCCGGCCAATTTATCACCGCGCTGTTTGAAGAAAACTAAACGAGAGGGATTTTGATGGACTTTGTGCTCGCGTCGCACAACCGACGCAAAATAGCCGAGCTTGAGGCGATACTGCGCACTTTTGCACCGGACCAAACCAAATTCAGGCTGCTTTCGCTCGAAGACATCGGTGTCACCGAAGAAATTGCTGAAGGCGGCGCAACATTTGAAGAAAACGCTATAATAAAAGCGTCGGTACCCGCCTCGAGAGGGTATTGGGGCATTGCCGACGACTCGGGACTGTGCGTCGATGCGCTTGACGGAGAGCCGGGAATATGGTCGGCGCGCTATGCGTCGATAAACAATTTTGACGCGGGGCTGAGCGCCGACGGTAACAACAACATGCTGCTGCTCCAAAAGCTGAAAGACGTGCCGCTGGAGCAGCGCACGGCAAAGTTCGTTTGCGTGATTGCCGTCTGTCCGCCGCTGGGCAAAGCCGACCCGATTACGGTGCGCGGCGAGTGTCCCGGAATTATTCTTGAGGCGCCGCGCGGCACCGAAGGATTCGGCTATGACCCGCTGTTTTACTACGAGCCGGCGGGCAAAACGTTTGCCGAGCTGACCGCCGACGAGAAAAACGAGGTCAGCCACAGGGCGCGGGCTTTAACAGAGCTTAAAGAAATGAAAATAATAAAATGAGGGTATGGCTGCATTGTTTTCATACCCCTGCATTCCAAGCTTTTTTGTGAGGAGCGGTAAAATTATATGAAGCGGCTTGCCATTTACGGCGGGACATTCGCTCCGGTGCATAACGGACACGTTGCGTTCGCTTTGGGTTACCTGCGGCTTGAAAATCCGGATAAACTTATCATAATACCGACATATATCCCGCCTCACAAACGGATTGACGAAGGCGACAGTCCCGAATCCCGGCTGGAAATGGTAAGGCTCGCTTTCGAAGGACTTGACAGTCGCATAGAAATAAGTGATTATGAAATAAACCGCGCCGCGCCGAGCTATACGGTGCTGACGCTGGAGCATTTTTCGGCACCCGATACGGAACTGACATTTTTATGCGGCAGCGACATGTTTTTGACGCTTGAGGAATGGTACAGAGCGCCCGATATTTTCAGGCTGTGCAGAATAGCCTTTGCGCGCCGGACCGAGGGCGGGCCGGAATATTCAGAGAAAATTTCTGAGCGGCGCCGGCATTTTGAGCAAACTTACGGCGCGCGCATAGTCGAGCTTCCGCTGCCTGTGATAGATATATCGTCAACCGAGCTGCGCGCCGCTGTGCGCGCAAACAAAAGCATAGACGGGCTTGTGCCCGACAAGGTGAATAAATATATTATCGAAAACCGATTATATAAACAATAATTAATAGCTGAAAAAATGCAAATAAATAAAACCAAGGCGAATATAACAGAGTCCGATCTTGACACCATACGCAGTGTTATACCGCAATATTACACACCGAAAAGGCTGGCGCACACGCTTTCTGTAGAAAGAGAATGTGCGGCGCTTGCAAAAATATACGATTTTTCAGAGCAAGACACCATGCGGCTGCGTGCGGCCGCGCTGCTGCATGACATCACCAAAAAGATGTCTGGCGCCGAGCAGCTTGCATACTGCACCGAACACAATATAGCTTTCACTGATGAAGAAACGCACATCCCAAAGATACTTCACTCTCGCACCGGTGCGCATTTTGCAAGGAAACTTTTCCCCGGGCTTGTCGACGACGGAATATACGAGGCGATTTATTACCATACAACAGCAAAGCCCGCAATGGAACCTTTGACGGCGCTGCTATATCTTGCCGACTACATCGAGCCCGAGCGCGATTTTGAAGACTGCGTAAAACTGCGCTCGCAGTTCTATGCGCTGCTCGAGGAAAAGGACAAATACGATGCGCTGAGCGAAGCGCTTGTTGTGTCGTTCGGGTACACGCTTTCGTCGCTGCTTTGCGAACGTAGTCTGGTGCACGTCGATATAGTTGCAGCCCGCAATTACTATTTACTGCAAATCAACAAGGACAAAAAGTGAAATGAACAATACCAAAACACGCAAACCTAACAAGCGAAAGACTGCAAGCTGGCAGCTGGTACTTATTGTTGTGCTGTCGGTTTTTATAGTTGCAACTGTGTTCACCGGAGGATATCTGCTGCGGAGCCTGCTTATAAAACCGCAAACAGGCAAAACCGACTCTCATACGCTTTACACCGGAACGGGTGACCAGCCCGCCGACACGTTGGTGGAAACCGGGAGCAATCCGAATACATCGGACAGCGAAGCCGACAGCTACAAACGCCGTGACAATGTATATAACTTTTTGCTGCTCGGGATTGACGAGGTTGCAGTCAATACCGACGTGATAATAATAGCGTCGTTTGACTGTAATAACGGCAAAATTGCCATGTGCCAGATTCCGCGAGACACCTATGCCGAGTTCAACGGCACTTACGGCAAAATAAACACCGCGTATAAGTCGTTTAGAGCTGCCGCAGTCCGTGCGAAAAGCGCCGACCCGACCAAAGCTGCTCTTGAAAGTTTTGCCGATATGTTCAGCAAGAGTTTTAACATACCCATTGACTTCTATGTGCTGATAAATCTCAAGGGATTTAAAGCGGTTGTCGACCGCATCGGCGGCGTGGATATGTATGTCCCCTATGATATGCATTACGAGGATCCCGAACAGGACCTTTATATCCATATAAATAAGGGACAGCAGACGCTCATGGGTGATGACGCGGAAGGGTTTGTGCGGTATCGTTCCGGCTATATAATGGCCGACATCGCGCGCGGAGACGCACAAAAAATGTTCATTTCCGCATTTATATCAAAGGTGAAATCCTCGATAAGCATCCCGATGGTTGCGGGCGTGGCGAAAGACGTGCTGCCCAATCTCACAACCAATATGCAGCTTTCCGACTGCATATATTTTGCGAAAGCGGCCCTCGGCGTAGACCTTTCAAACATCACGATGATGACAATGCCCGGCGTGGGCAACTCAAAAGGCACACTTTACATTATGCAGCGCAAGGCTATGCTGAATATCGTAAACGAATACCTGAATGTTTACACAAAAAGCATACCGGACGCGTATTTCGATGTCGACCGGATTTTCACCGCCGACCCCGGAACCGAAATTTATAATCTCTATATGTCGGGCGACGGCACCGTCGTCACATATAATGCTGATGAAATTGAAAAAGACGGCATTAAAATAGCGTTAAAATGATACAGAGGAGCAATAGCATGGAGGAAAGCACATCCAAAAGAAACTTGCAGAATGCGACTCCGCTGGAGCTTGCAGGCGCTATCATAGGCGAGCTTTCAAAAACCCGAGCCGATAATATCAAAATGTTACACGTAAGCGACCAAACAATCATAGCCGATTATTTTGTAATCTGCACCGGCACCTCCAATACGCAGATAAGGGCAATTTCCAATACCCTCGAGGTTAAGATGGGCGAGATGAACGTTTATCCTTCTCACATCGAGGGGCTTGACGAGGCGGCATGGGTGCTGCTCGACTACGGCTCGGTGATTGTGCACATCTTCAACAGTGAAACAAGACGTTTTTACAATCTTGAAAAGCTCTGGGCAGACGGAGCCGATATTGATATTTCAAAATACATTGTTGTCGAATAGGGTAGAGAAATGAAGTACGACCACAAGGCAATCGAAAAGAAATGGCAGGACGAGTGGGACAGACGCTCGGCTTTTGTAGCAAAAAACGATTACAGTTTGCCAAAATACTATGCACTGATAGAATTCCCGTATCCTTCCGGGCAGGGCCTGCACATCGGGCATCCCCGCCCCTATACGGCGATGGACATTATCGCGCGTAAAAAGAGGATGCAGGGCTATAATGTGCTTTTCCCCATAGGATGGGACTCTTTCGGCCTTCCGACCGAAAACTATGCAATCAAAAACAAAATCAAGCCGCAAATTGTAACCGAACGCAACATAGCCACATTTAAGCGGCAGATAAAATCGCTTGGTCTTTCGTTCGACTGGTCGCGCGAAATCAACACCGCCGACCCGTCGTATTACAAGTGGACGCAGTGGATATTCATCCAGCTTTTCAAGCACGGTTTGGCTTATAAGAAGGAGATAGCCGTCAACTTCTGCACATCCTGCAAAGTCGTGCTTGCAAACGAAGAGGTTGTCGGCGGCGCCTGCGAGCGCTGCGGCGGCGAGGTGGTGCGCAAGGTCAAAAGCCAGTGGCTGCTCAAGATTACGGAGTATGCGCAGCGCCTTATCGACGGGCTGGAAGGCCTCGATTTTATCGAGCGTGTAAAGACCCAGCAGATTAACTGGATAGGCCGCTCCGACGGCGCCGAAATCAAGTTTGGCACAACTGCGGGCGATACGATAGCGGTGTTTACCACGCGCCCGGACACACTTTTCGGTGCGACATATATGGTAATGGCACCCGAACATACGCTGGTTGAAAAATGGGTAGATGCCAAAATTATCAAAAATGCCGATGAGGTTGCGGCATATCAGGCTCAAGCGGCCAGAAAATCCGATTTCGAGAGAACCGAGCTGGCTAAAGATAAGACCGGTGTGTGCCTTGACGGCATAATGGCAATCAACCCCGCAAATGGCGAGAACATACCTATTTTCATTTCCGACTATGTGCTTGCGACCTACGGCACAGGTGCGATTATGGCTGTTCCCGGCCACGATACGCGCGACTGGGAGTTTGCCCAAAAATTCGGCCTGCCGATAGTTCAGGTTGTCGCCGATAAGACTGGCGCCGAGGTTGATTTGAGCAAGGCTCCTTTTACCGATACTGAAACCGGCGTGATAGTCAACTCCGATTATATAAGCGGCCTCGATGTCGAGGATGCGAAAAAGAAGATAGTTGAAGTGCTTGCCGAAAAGGGTGTGGCCGAACCCAAGGTAAACTACAAGCTGCGCGACTGGATATTCTCTCGCCAGCGCTACTGGGGCGAGCCTGTTCCCATGGTTTGGTGCGAAAAATGCGACTGGGTGCCGCTGCCGGAAGACCAGCTCCCGCTGATGCTGCCGGATATTGACGAATTCGAGCCGACCGATGAAGGTGAGTCGCCGCTTTCCAAATGCGAGGACTGGGTAAATACTACCTGCCCGCAGTGCGGCGGCCCGGGCAAGCGCGAGACAGACGTCATGCCCAACTGGGCAGGCAGCTCGTGGTATTTCATACGCTACTGCGACCCGGACAACAGCCATGGGCTTGCGTCGAAGGAAGCGCTCGATTACTGGATGCCGGTCGACTGGTATAACGGCGGCATGGAGCATGTGACGCTCCACCTGCTTTACTCGCGTTTCTGGGCGCAGTTTTTGTATGACATAGGCGTGATTTCTTGCCCCGAGCCTTATCTTAAACGCACGGCACACGGCATGATACTCGGCGAAAACGGCGAGAAAATGTCAAAGTCAAAAGGCAACGTTATAAACCCCGATGACATTGTCGAGGAATACGGTGCCGATACGCTTCGCCTTTATGAGATGTTTATCGGCGACTTTGAAAAATCGGCCCCGTGGTCGACGGCATCGATTCGCGGCTGCCGCAGATTCCTTGAGCGTGTTGCCGCTCTGCCCGACCTTATATCGGGCGAAGGCGTGACACCGGAGCTTGAGAGCGACTTCCATAAGACAATAAAGAAAGTCACGCTTGATATTGACAACATGAAGTTTAACACCGCGATTGCCGCGATGATGACGCTTATCAATAAGGTTTACGACCTCGGCAAGCTGACGCGCGACGAGTTCGTCACCTTCATTACATTGCTTTGCCCGTTTGCACCCCACTTGTGCGAGGAGCTTTATCACACCGTCGTGGGTGGCGATGGCCTGCTTTCGCTGGCGAAGTGGCCCGAATGGGACGAGTCCAAAACTGTCGACGAGCAGGTGGAAATAGCGGTTCAGATAAACGGCAAGCTGCGCGGCACCTTCATGATACCGACCGGAGCGGAGCGCGACGAAGTTATTGCCGCGGTGCGTGCCGACGAGAAATTTGCCGCGATGATCGAGGGTAAAACAACCGTTAAAGAAATATACGTTCCGAACAAACTTCTCAACATTGTTGTCAAATAAGACGTATAATACGCCTGAAATTCGACCGAACATCAAAATTTTACTTGACAATCCGCACCTGTTGATGTATAATATTTTCTGTACTTTAAACCAGAGAATGTGATAAATCGTGGTTTGTCGTAACAACAGCGCGTCAAGGCGCGTGAATCGGATGCGGCAATCTGCCGCTGCGGAGGGAGGGATGATAAGTGGCTGAGGTCAGAATCAAGGAAAATGAAACACTTGATATGGCTCTTCGCAGATTCAAGCGTCAGTGCGCCAGGGCCGGCGTGCTCTCGGAGCTTCGCAAAAGGGAGCATTATGAAAAGCCCAGCGTAAAGCGCAAGAAAAAGTCCGAAGCGGCAAGAAAGCGCAAATATAAGTAATAATCAATTAAAGAGCGTCGTTTGGAGCCCTCCAAACGACGTTTTTTATTTTAATTAAATTAATCCGGCAACCGGCAGCGGTCATGGAAAGGCGTAAATGGGAGCATGACAATGCTGTGTTTTATTGGCTTTTGCAAAGTTTCCACAAAAAAGTGCCCTCGAGCGGATTTAATCCGTCCGAAGGCACTGATTTTTTGGGTTTTATTTGCGTCTTGTGTTCATTAGACAGCCGGCGAGCAAAATCTGACGCTCCTCGTCTGTGAGCGGATCTACAGTAAGCGTCAGCGGCGAATATGCACCGTCCGGCTTTATGACAAATGCGTCAAACTCGGTGGCACCGCCTTCGACCGCGTCGCGCACATTTCTGACGAGGATATAGTCACCCACGCCGAAAGGCAGGCTGTGTACGTCTATGTCAAGTATAAAGGGAAGCATACCCCAGTTAATTAGGTTGCTGCGATAGCGTTTTGTGGCGTATTCTCTCGCTATATTAGCTGCGCCGCCAAGCACGCGCTGGCAGGATGCCGCCTGTTCACGCGCGGAGCCGTCGCCCGGTTTGACGGCGTAAATTGTGCTGGCGATTTGCGGCTTGTCCGAACCTGTCAGCTCTTTTGCTGTAGCGAGCACTTCTGCGGGCGGCGCGTTCCTTACAGCCGCTTTCGCGCGCTCGACATAGCCGGGGTCTTTGCGCGAGAGTGTAAAGTCGGCAAGCCGTATGGGGTTCGAGCGGTATGACGACGTTTCGCCCGAGGGAATAAGCTCGTCGGTGGTGGTTACAGGGTCGTCGATAACCGAGCAAACGGCGAGCAGCAGGTGCTCTTCCAGCGGCTCGAAGTCCGGCCAGTCGGTGATGTTGGGGCCATAGACAAGCTCGGTCTCGGGTTTCGGGTTGCCCCAGCCGTTATAGACGCGGGCACGATATGACTTGTCGTCAAATGTGTAATCGTAATCTTTATAGTCAACATCAAGCGACAGGGCAGAAGTCAGGATACCGCCGTTTTTTGCGGTTGCTGCTATTGAACGAGCGTCCATGAGTGCAACCGCAGCAATTTGGCCTTCGCTTGATTTGGAGCCCTCACGGTGCGGGAAATTGCGCGTGGTATGGCGAATCGAAAGGCTGCCGTGTGCAGGCACGTCGCCGGCGCCAAAGCAAGGGCCGCAGAAAGCGGTGCGCAGTGTTACGCCTGCACCTATAAGTGTGGAGGCAACGCCGTTCTTTAAAATAGCGGACATGACAGGCTGGCTGCCGGGGTAAACAGACATTGAAAATGCGTCACTGCCGACGCCGCTGTCGCCGATAATGTCAGCTGCGGCGCAGATATTGTCGAATGTGCCGCCGGCACAGCCCGCTATGATGCCCTGGTCGACGCGGATTTTGCCGTCCGGTGTTATTTTGCTTGTCAAGTCTATGTCGCTGTTTTTGAGAATGTCATAGGGGTTTGCAATCACGTCGGACAGCTTATATGCCTTGCTCGGATGGCAGGGCAGGGCAATCATAGGCTCGATAGCCGACAGGTCTACCTCAATAAGCCCGTCGTAATAGGCAATCTCACCGGGCGCAAGCGGCGCATAATCCTGCGGACGCCCGTGGATGCGGAAATAGCGCTCGGTTTCGGCATCGGTCATCCAAATCGAAGAAAGACAGGTCGTTTCGGTGGTCATCACGTCGATGCCGTTGCGATACTCGATAGGCAGGTTTGCGATGCCGTCGCCGATGAATTCCATCACTTTGTTTGTGACGTATCTTTTGTCGAAAACCGCGCCGATAATGGCAAGCGCGACGTCATGCGGGCCGACGCCCGGTCGCGGAGAGCCGCGCAGCATAACGGCGACGACCTGTGGCATGTCGATGTCATAGGTTTCGCCGACAAGCTGTTTTACAAGCTCTGGCCCGCCCTCGCCTATGGCGAGCGTGCCGAGCGCACCATAGCGCGTGTGGCTGTCGGAGCCGAGTATCATGCGACCGCAGGCGGCAAACTGCTCGCGCATGTATGAATGTATAACAGCCTGATGGGGCGGTACAAATATCCCGCCGTATTTTTTAACGGCGGACAGCCCGAACATGTGGTCGTCTTCGTTTATTGTGCCGCCGACCGCGCACAGGCTGTTGTGGCAGTTTGTAAGCACATAGGGCATTGGGAACTTTTCAAGTTCGCGCACGCGCGCCGACTGGATTATTCCCACATAAGTGATGTCGTGCGATGCCAAAGCATCAAATTTCAGGCGAAGTTTCTTGCCGTCGCCGCCGGGTGTGTCGTGCTCGGAAAGAATCTTGTAGGTTATTGTGGCGCGACGTGCCTCGTCGGGACTTATATCGCATCTTGCGGCAATTTCTCTTCCGCCGCGAATGAAAACTCCTCCGTCATGCAGTTTAATCATGCTTGATTTTCCTTTCTGTATACCAGTTTAGGAATAAAAATCGGGGGTTGTATGAACACAACCCCCAAATAGGTTACGGTAGCTTTATTAACCGCGCGGGGTCATTAACCTTCCTCTGCGGCAGTATCCTCTGCGGCTGTCTCGTCCGCAGCGGAGGTGTCTACGCCGGCGTCGGTAAGCGCTTGGTCGGCAGTTGTGGTTTCGGAGGCATCAGCGGTTTCCGACGTTTCGGTGTTCAGAGAACTCAGGTAATCTTCATACAGCGCGGCAAGGTCGTTGTCGTCCTGGATGACGAAAACGATAATAACAAGCAATACAAAACAAACTGCGACAATAGATGTGAGTTTGCTGAGCATCTTGTCAAGTGTTTTTCCCTTTGTTTTGCCGAAAAAGGTTTCAGCACTGCCGGCAATGGTGCCGAGACTGTGCGACTTGCCGGACTGCAAAAGCACCGCAACAATCAAAAATACAGCAAATATAAGTAGTATTATACCGAATACTATTTGAATAGGTTCCATTAAAATCCTCCGAAAGCGTAAATAATATCAAAAAAGAGTAGTTAAATTGAAAAACCGGCTTGTTGCAACTCTGTGCGCATCGGTTTTTTTAAAGGCAAGCCAAAGCTACTATATTGTAGCATACACTTTATGAAAATGCAAGATGTTTTTTATTTTTTCGCAGAAATTTTGCGGTACGGCGAAACTTGCGCTTGACATGGCGCAAAGACTGTGATAAAATTAATAGCCGGCGGGCAAACAGCCTTTCCGCCAATGTGGAGAGGTGTCCGAGTGGTTTAAGGAACCGGTCTTGAAAACCGGCGATACCCGCGAGGGTACCAAGGGTTCGAATCCCTTCCTCTCCGCCAGACCAAAAAAGAGAGCGCACTCACTGTATTGTGGGTGCGCTTTTTGGTTCCGGTCGGCGCATTTAACCGCGCTCCAGTGTGTTAGCGTCTCATGCTGTGCGGCGCGGCGGGCGATGTGAGATTTTATAAATTTGACTTTCGGGCAGCGGTTTGCGGTATGGTTTATGCCGTGCAGCCCTATAAGCCTCGCAGAGCAAGCGCCGCTGCCGCAAACTCAGCAGGCGACAGCGTTTCTCCCCGCCGCTCCGGATCGATTCCTGCGGAAAGAAGGCGCTGTGCAACTTCTTTTTTGTCACGTCCCACTGCAAGCGCGTTGCCGAGCTTTTTGCGCCGCTGGAGAAATGCGGCGGTTACGGTTTTGCGATATTCTTCGCGGGTGACCTCGTCCGAGGGCGGGTCATGCGGCTGGAGCCTGACAACCGCCGACTCTACCTTCGGCGCGGGGATAAAGCTTCCGGCCGACACACCGAAGAGCTTTTTAACGCTGCAATACCACGCAACTTCGGCGGTGATGGCGCCATATTCGGGTGTGGCAGGCTTTGCGCACAGGCGCGCCGCCACCTCTCGCTGTACCATAACCGTTATCGAGTGAAAACGTAAGTCCGATTCGAGCAGCTTCATTATAATCGGAGTTGTGATATAATAGGGCAGGTTGGCACAAACCGCGACCTCCATGCCCGGAAAATGCTCCTCTATAAACGCATGCAGATCAAGCGACAAAAAGTCGGCGCAAACCACCTCGGTGTTGGGATACGGCGCAAGTGTTTCGGCTAAAATGGGCAAAAGCCCCCGATCGAGCTCCACCGCCGTTACTTTTGCATAGCGCTTTGCAAGCTCGACTGTAAGCGTGCCTATCCCCGGCCCGATTTCAAGGATACCGCACTCGGGCGGCGCGCCGCATTCTTCGGCTATCCTCGGGGGTATGGCGTGATTTATGAGAAAATTTTGGCCAAAGCGTTTGTCAAAATGAAGCCCGTGCCTGGCCATCAGATGCTTGACATACGATATATCGGTCAAACGCGGCGCACCAAAGTCTGTCATTTACTATACCAACCTGATAATTTGCGAAATTTGCCTTGACAAAACCGACTAAATGTGATATATTATATCCTGTCGATTTTAAAGCGAATATATTATACCACACAGCACACATAATGTAAACATTTGCGCTAATGTAGCTCAGCCGGTAGAGCAGTTGATTCGTAATCAACAGGTCATGGGTTCGAGTCCCATCATTAGCTCCAGTTAAGACGATAGCCTGATAGGCCAAAAATAAGCCTATCAGGCTATAAATTTTGCATGCCAACCTTATTATCGCAAGTGCGAGAAGTCGAAAGTTTTGGTTGATTATGGACATTAAGCGCCGTATGTAGACAATAAACAGCGGGACTAACAGCGGGACTAACAGCGGGACTTAAGCCTGAAATATATTTTTATATTTCTATTGCTTTCAAAATATAGTGTTAATTTTAAACAAATAAAGGCGGGCTTTTTCACATTTATTATTTATTCTTCAATAATCCATATACCACCAAATATTTTGGATAAAATTAACCGGCTGTTTACCCCATAAACAAAACGCCCCGGCGCAAAATGCGCCGGGGCAAATTGTCCGCAGGCCAGATATATTATGCAAGGGGGACGGAGTATCCAGCCTCGTCGATATAGAACTCGGCTGTGCCGACAACATAGGCTTTCAGCTCAACAGCTTTGTCCTTGATTGCGTCATATTCATCGGCACCGAGCGTTTCGGTAAACACAATGGTTTCTCCAGCGGGGATTTCAGTGGTTGTGAGCATGTCGATGAAGGCTTTGTCCGCCGACCAGGTGTAAAGAGTTTCGCCTTCAGCGTCATAAATCATAAAGTCGTATTTATAGCCGGAGCTGTGGTTGATTACAGCGGTCTCGTCGGTACCGTTGAAGATTGTCAAGCTCATTTCAAGAGCGCCGTCAACTTCGCTCGCCGACGCGGAGATCTCGACGCCCTGTGTCTGTGTCTGGGTCAGGGTGTCAATCAAATCCACAAGCCGCTTTACGACCGTGACCGCCTCTGAGCGGGTTGCGCTGTCCTTGGGATAAAGCATGTTGTCTCCGCGTCCCTTGATAAGCCCGAGAATAACGGCTTTGACCACATCATTTTTGTATTCCTCTGCGATTTGGTGGTCGTCGTCAAAGGGAGCGGGCATGATTAAAATCATCGCATAGTCGCCGCCGGTCACATAGTCGAGCGCGGCAACCGTCCAATGTATCATGACCTCGCGCGTCAGCGGAGCGTCGGGGCCAAAGCTGCCGCCGGATTCGACAACGCCGGCGGTTACAAGGTCGATAAGCTCGGATGCGCCGGGAAGGTCGGCGTCGACATCGTCAAAATGCTCTGTGATGTCGGGTTCCGCAAAATAGTTGATGGAGATGCCGAGCGCGCGGTGAAGCAGACGCACAAACTCGATGCGCGTGATTGTTTTGTGCGGTTCAAACAGCTCGCTTTCGCCGAAAATTTCGGGATAGCCGTAGTTTTCAACCGCAGCACGATACCAATCGGCATCAATGTCGGTGTAGACATAATCGACTTTTGCCGATATTAGCTCCGCCTCGATAACTTCTTCCGCTGCAGCGGGCACAATAAGTGCTGCAAGTGTTAACAGGCAGAGTACAAGTGACATGAGTTTTTTCATGTTTAAAAAGACCTCCTGTGTTTTTGGTATTTCTGGAATACCTTCCTCGGTATTAGACGTCTGTGATAATAATATGTTTCATAAATAGCAGGATATAAGCGCAGGCAAAATCATACGAGCACGGCTGCCCATTCTTTCGGGGGCAACTCATCCCGCCGCTAAGCCGGCGCGGCGGCGAGGTTTAGGGTTATATTTGCGGCTGGAGAGAAGACACTAAATATTTGCGTTTTTGCCGGGCTGTTTGGCGTCTGAGGAAGAGAATCGCCATGCCACACATATAAAAGAACGGGGAGCTTTTCGGAAAAGCTCCCCAGCGTCTTGTATGCCCCCCGTTTTAGCTGAATATCTTCATCAGCAGGCGTTTGGTAAACTCCTCTTTGCGGGCGAAGTCCATGGCTTCTCCGTACAAAGCTTCAAGCCGGGCGTGAAGTTCTTTGTTTGCCTGAAGTTCGGCGTCGGCACCCGCGTAGAGCAGATCGCGGTAACGCTTTGTAAAGCGGATGCCGCTTTTATACTGCGACAGCGCCGAGTTGTCGATAAACCGCTCCATGTTGACGAGCTTATCGCCTTCACAGTAGCCGTGCTCGTCGTAGCAATACGGTACAAACGCCGCATCGGCGCCTTGCAGGTAAACGGCACGTTCACGCTTGCCTGAATAGGCATCGTACGACAGTTCGACCGTCTCGCCGCGTGCCAGCGCACCGTCGATTATATCGCGCAGGAAAAGGTATCCTATTCCTCGCTCGTCGCGCAGATAAAAGCGCTTTGAAGCGCGCTTTGCAAAGGTGTCAAGTATCACAACCCCGCCAGCGGCAAAGGCCTCGAGCGGCCTTATCACGATTTTGCCACATGAGCCGGTGTTTTTATTTTTGCAGCACGCCGTGATGATACGCCCCGCGGCTGCCGCCATTTTCTCGGTAAGTATCGCGCCGCTATATATGCGCTGCAGCTCGCTTTCGAGCTGCTCGGCGGCGTGCAGATACGCATAGGCACGCGTGTAATGGCTGTGCTTTTCGTTTATTATATGTTTAATCTCGGCGCCCGACTCGCGCAACTTTTCCGTTCGCCAAAAATCGCCGAGATTTACTATCTCATCGCATACGCCGGGATAATTTGTATCCCTTACGTGGGAAGGGGCACCATTTTCGCCGGATGCCCGAGTTTAGACCGCCAAAAGCTCGCAAAGTGTCGCACAGCTGCAAAATATACGTGGCGACAGCGGGCTATAGTCCAATGCGTACTCGCTGCTATTTCGGTGTAGATTAACAAATTATTAACATTATCCGCATTTCGAATATGCTATAATCTGTTTCAACAGCCAAACTATAATCGTAAAAAAACGCTCATATATCATACAAAACGCCTGTCTTTGTTCCAAACTCGTGCAGCAGGGTGAAAAGTGAAAAAATAATATAAATGTATAGATACGAGGGATTGCTATGGTGGATTTTAAAGCCAAAGCGCGCGAGCTTGTCGCGCAGATGACACTTGCCGAAAAATGTTCACAGCTTCGATATGACGCTCCCGCTATAGAGCGACTGGGCATACCGGCATACAACTGGTGGAAC
>DGDL01000041.1:23344-81000 GCA_002385415.1 Clostridiales bacterium UBA3953 | reverse complement strand
GTGGGATAGGAGATGTATATAAGAGACAGAGGTTATACTTATCTATTTGAAGTCGGCCGAGCAGCCTGCCCACGCAGAGCAGATTTACACCGAACTGAAGGAAAGAGGATCCTCCGTAAATCTATCGACTGTCTACCGCACGCTCGAGTCGCTTTGTGAGGCAGGGCTTGCTAACAAAGTTGTGTTCGAGGAGAGCGGAAAGGCACTGTACGAGTACAGCGACAGCACGCACCGCCACCATCTCGTGTGCGTCGGCTGCAAAAAAATAACCCCCATCTCGTCCTGCCCGCTCGCCGAATACGAACAGGCGCTTGAAGGCGAGACTGGGTATGAGATAACCGGGCACAGACTCAACGTATACGGCTATTGCCCCGAATGCAGAAAGGATTAACGCCTGCCCGTCCTGGGGATATGTGCCTTGTGCCGCCTATACAGTGCTTTTCATTTGAAACCTTTGCCTCGCTAATCGCTTTTTTGCCTCCCGATATTGCAAAATTCGCAGCGCAGGATTACAATCTTAGCAACACTCCCGAAAAGCGAGGTAGTTTTATGAGCTTCGTTATACCCACACATATCGTTGCGGCGGCAGGCGTGGTGGTCAACGGCGACGGCGATATACTGCTCGTTAAGACCTATAAATCGGGCTGGGGTTTCCCCGGCGGCCAGGTTGAAGTCGGTGAGAACCTTATCGAAGCAGTGAAAAGGGAGATAATGGAGGAGACCGGCGTCGACGTTGAGGTCGGCGAGCTGTTTTGCGTGTCCTCAAACGTTGGTAAATATGCGATAGAAAGCGGCGAGGTGCCCACAAAAGTCATGTTTGACTTTATATGCCGGGTAAAAGACGGCGTGCCGCGTCCGTCCGAGGAAAATTCGGAGTCTGCATTTGTCCCGCGCGACCGGGTACTGGACAGACTGCTCGGCTCGCCCGCGCATGCCGAGCGTTTTAAGGCATTTCTCGAATACAGCAGAAGGCCCACATATCTTGCATACGTTACAAAGCCTGCCTTCGAACTGAAACTTAAATGCCCTATATAGTTGCATTTGTAAGCACTGCAGAAGCAATAACAAATTCAAACTGATATTATAGGCGCAAAACAGCTTTTGCTCGCCGAGTGTTTTCGCCAAGTCTGGTTTTGGTGCAAAAAAGCCGCCCTCGGACTGCTCCGAGAGCGGCTTGTTATCTGTTAAATTTCGGGAATCTCGATTTCTACTTCTCTGCGGAGTTTTGCAGAGCGGTAGATGCCGTCCAATATCGCCTGGTTGTAGAGGATTTCCTCGCACGGAACGGGGGCGGGGCCGTTTGTCTTGACGGCGTCGACAAAGGTGCGCATCTTGCCGTCCCACATGTCGCGCGGGCGCACTGTTGTGTACGCGTCGAAGGGAACGTTAGCTTCGATGTAAGAGTCAAGGTGCTGACCGTTTATGTCGGTGAAGTACATGACGCGCGAGGGGCGTCTGTGCTCGTCAAATCCGTTGAGAATTTTTATCGCGCCCTCGGTGCCCAGCCACAGCGTGTCGCCCAGCGTGTCGGCATGCATTGCCCACGACTGTTTGAATACAAACGTCACGTCACCCTCAAGACGCACGAGCGCAACCGAAAAGTCGTCAACGTCAAACTTATCGGTATCGGGCCAATATTTGGGGTTCTTGCCGAAATAGTCGGTCGCGATTGCCGAAACGGTGAGCGGCTTTGGATAGCCAATAGCATGCATGCACTCGTCAATCGAGTAGCAGCCGATGTCGCCGAGGCAGCCGAAACCCGCTTTGCTGGACTCTATAAAGGTTCCGCCGGGGATGCCTCTGCGGCGCCCGCCGCCGCTCTGCACATAGTAGACCTTCCCTAACGCGCCTGACTGTATAATGCTGTCTACGCGCTGGCGCATAAAGTCGAATCGCGGCTGGAATCCGATAGAGAGGAACTTGCCGGTCTTGTGCGAGGCGCGCACCATCTCGACAGCTTCCTGCAGCGTAAATGACATGGGCTTTTCGCAAAGCACATGTGCGCCCGCCTCCATCAGCGCAATGCTGCACTCGGCGTGAGTGGTGTTATAGGTGCAAACGCTCGCGCCGTCCATCTGCACATGCTTTACCATCTCGTGCACGCTCTCAAAAGCGGGCACATCCGTAAGCCCATATCTGTCAAGGAACGCTCTCGCCTTGCCGGGGACTATGTCGCATGCGCCGACTATCTCGACGTCGTCAAATTTCATATACCTGTCCATGTGAGCGTGAGCGATACCGCCCGTGCCACACAAGCCAATTTTGATTTTCTCACTCATGATTTGCTACCGCCTTTCCCGGATTATTAATATTGTCGTAACACTGTTGTCATTATGCGCTAAATCCGCGGTAAAGTCAACTATACATAATCACAAAATATGCACAGCCCAAACCGATCGGGCTGTGCAATTTTACAATTAGCGTATATTAGGCTGATTTTTTTGACTTTTGCGCAGCTCGGCGGTCATAAAGGCGGTGGAATATCTTGACTATCTCAACAATCGGGATTATAAGGAAGGCGAGACCAAGCGCTATGAAGTATTCACGAGCATCTATAAACTCAAACGAGAAAAGCTCGCGCAGGAAAGGCACATAGATAACCGTCGTCGTCAAAACGAGCGACATTGCCATGGCGCCGAACAGATAGTAGTTGTGCGTGCCGAGCGTGAATATTGAATTTTTATGCGAGCGCATATTGTAAGAGTGAAAGATTTCGGCCATCGACATTGTGAGAAACGCCATTGTCATACCGTCTGCGCTGTTTGCAATCTCCCAAACACCGCTTTCGATATAGTGGCCGACGAAATATGCAACGAGTGTCAGTATCGAAACGGCTATGCCCTGATACATCACGCTTATTCCCACACCGTGCGCAAATATCCCTTCGTTTGAATCGCGGGGCGGGCGGCGCATGATGTCGGGCTCGCTTTTTTCCATTCCAAGCGCAAGCGCCGGCAGCGAGTCTGTGATAAGATTTATAAACAGGATGTGGATGGGCCGGAGAAGCATGAAACCCATCAAAGTGGCGACAAATATTCCTATTACCTCGCTGAGGTTGGACGAAAGCAAAAACTGTATTGCTTTGCGTATGTTGTCATAGACGCGGCGGCCTTCTTCAACGGCGGTGACAATGGTTGCAAAGTTGTCGTCGGCAAGTATCATGTCGGCGACGTTTTTTGTGACGTCGGTGCCGGTGATGCCCATGCCGACGCCTATGTCGGCGCTTTTAATCGAGGGAGCGTCGTTTACGCCGTCACCTGTCATTGCGGTCACCATGCCGCGGGCGCGCCATGCGTTGACTATGCGCACCTTATGCTCGGGCTTGACGCGCGCGTAAACCGAGTAGTGGGTAACAAGTTCCCGGAAGTCCTCGTCGGATATGGCGTCGAGCTCGGTGCCGGTGATAGCCTCGTCGTCATTTGCTATTATGCCAAGCTGCTTTGCTATGGCGGCGGCGGTGTCGCGGTGGTCTCCCGTAATCATTATCGGGCGGATGCCGGCTTCGCGGCAGCGCTGGATAGCGGCGGGCACTTCCTCGCGCACAGGGTCCATCATGCCGACAAGGCCTATGAAGATAAGGTCACGCTCCATCTCCTGCGGCTCGAGCTTTGGGGGCGCCGAAGGCAGCTCGGTATACGATGCGGCGAGCACGCGCAGCGCCTTGCTTGCCATGCGCTTGTTTTCGGATTTAAAGTAGGCGCGCTTTTCCTCCGTCATGGGCATGATTTTCCCGCCCTCAAGATACCGGTTGCAGCGGTCGATTATCACGTCGGGCGCGCCGGTCGTATGCTGTATAACCTTGCCGCCCGATGTTTTGTGGACGGTTGTCATCATCTTGCGCATCGAGTCGAACGGTATCTCGGCCACACGCGGAAACTCGGCTTTCAGCTGCGGTTTGGGCATGCCAAGCGTCATTGCAAAGTTGACACACGCATTCTGTGTGGGGTCGCCTTCGGCTATGCCCTGCTCGTTCAGCTCCGAGTCCGAGCACAGCGCAAGTGATGTGGCAAGCAGCTTTTCATCGGAGGAAACATGCTCGACAACGGTCATTTTATTTTGGGTAAGCGTGCCGGTTTTGTCCGAGCAGATTACCTGCGTACAGCCGAGCGTTTCGACCGCCGTCAGCTTGCGTATAATAGCGTTGCGGCGCGACATTTTGGTCACGCCCATCGACAGCACTATGGTAACGACGGCGGCAAGTCCCTCCGGTATTGCGGCGACGGCCAGCGAAACGGCGAGCATAAACGACTGAAGCATCGAATCGAGCGTAAACCCGCCGGTTTTAAACATTCCAATGACAAATATGAAAAGGCAGATGCCGAGCACGAGATATGTGAGTATTTTGCTTAGTGAGGAAAGTTTCTTTTGCAGCGGCGTGTCGTCCTCGACCGTGCGGGTGAGCACGTCCGCTATCTTGCCCATCTCGGTATTCATGCCGGTCGCGGTGACTACAAAGCGGCCGCGGCCATAAACGACCGTGCTGCCCATATAGACCATGTTGACGCGGTCGCCGAGCGGCACATCGCCGCTTCCCTTCGACTCGAGCGGGTCGGATGTCTTTTCGACCGGCACCGACTCTCCGGTCAGCGCGGCTTCGTCGCATTTCATGCTCGCGCACTCTATTATACGGCCGTCGGCAGGAACCGAGTCGCCGGTGTCGAGCACGACAATGTCTCCTACAACTATCTCCTCGGTTTTTACAACCGTAAGTTTGCCGTCCCGTATTACCTTGGAGGTGGGCGACGCAAGCTCGCGCAGTGCCTCGATAGCCTTTTCAGCCTTGCTTTCCTGCACAACGCCCAGTATGGTGTTGAGCAGCACGACTGCCATGATAACGAAAACGTCGGTCGGAGCTTCTTTTGATATCGCCGACGTCAGCGCCGATATAGCGGCGGCTGCAATAAGCACCAAAACCATGGGGTTGACGAGCTGTTCGATAAAGCGCTGCACGAGTGTGATCTTTTTACCCTCGTCCAGCTTATTGCGGCCGTCGCGGGCGAGCCGCTTTGCCGCCTCCGCAGCCGAAAGTCCTGTGAGCTGCGATTCCAGCTCCGATACCGTATCGGCGGCGGTCCTGAGATAGTGTTTCAAGGTTTAGCTCCCTTTCCTTTTTATGAGTTTATTAAAAAACGAGACATCATGTACAGCAGCTTGCCATACATAAGTCTCGTTTATCGGCACTCTATATAGGGTGCGTGTTTAAAGCCAGACCGGAATAAAGCTTCATTGTTCCGATCATGATGTTGACTTTAAACAACGCGGCGGGTATTCTATTATTGAGCTGCAAAAAATATCGCCGCGCAAACTACTCCCTTATGCTGACAATTATTGTATCATTTTTAATCTGCTTTGTCAATAGATTTTAAAAGACTTTGCGCGACCCGTATTAAATACTGTTGCCGGCGCTGCCCGTACGGTATAAATTATATTGCATGACGGCCGTAATTATACTGCTGGCGCCGCCGACCTGGCAGAGTTCATAAATTGCTCTTTATTAGCTCTTGATTTAATCACCGAATTCATGGTATACTGTTATAATTGTAGCAGCAATGTTAATTAATAAAATTGAAATAAAACTATGCCCGTCGGCTCTGCCGCACGAGGCTGTCAAATAACAGGTAAAGTACACTATGCAGAGATACATCGAAAAAGTCGAGCCGATGACCCTTCCGGTGCTCATACTTGATTCAATAACGGTATTCCCGCTCATACCCATCAGTTTTGAGGTTTCGAGCGAGGCTGCGATATCAGCCTGCGAACGCGCGGAAGCGGCGGACGGCATGCTTTTCGCTGTTCAGCGCCGCCCCATCGAAAGCGAGGAACAGCTTGAGTCGGTGAAAGATGCTCCCGGCGGCGAGACAGAGGGCGACGATGCTTCGAGCATCATAAGTCAGGTCTTTTCGGTCGGAACAGTGGCAAAAATACGCCAGTCCGTCAAGCTGCCCGAGGGTACGCTGCGCGTGTTTCTTGAAGGAACCTCGCGCGCGACGCTCAGCCGCTGCTATGACACGGCTTCCGGCCTCGTTGCCGACGTTATCGCCAAAACCATCAGGGTTGAAGACAACGGCGGTATAAAAGGCGAAGCGCTTATACATGAGATTAACACCGCGTTTGACGAATTTGTAAAATTTTTGCCGCGCCTTTCAAACGAGCTTATCACGGCGGTTAAATCGATACGCAACCCCGGTCTGCTCGCCGATTTTGTGGCAAGCAATGTTCTTATAAATCCACTCGACAAACAACAGGTGCTCGAGGAGTTCAACCCTCTGCGCCGGCTCGAGCTGCTTGCCGTCATAATGGAGCGGGAGCGCGACATTCTTTCGACCGAGCTTGACATCCACCGCCGCGTGCGCCGCCAGATCGAAAGCAACCAACGCGAGTATTATCTTAAAGAGCAGCTAAAGGCTATAAAGAACGAGCTTGGTTACACCGACGACGAGGACGATGAAATCGATGAGTATTACCAGAAAATCGAAGCCGCAAAGCTGCCGAAGGAAATCAACGAAAAGCTGGTGCGCGAGGTAAAAAAGCTTGCCAAAACGCCCTATAACTCGGCTGAGGCGAGCGTGTTGCGCAACTACCTTGATCTTTGCCTCGAGCTGCCGTGGACAAAACTGTCCAAAGAGCGCGCCAATGTTGCCGCTGCACGCAAGGTGCTCGAGCGAGACCACGACGGACTTGAAAAAGTCAAAGAGCGCATCCTCGAATACATCGCAGTAAAGCAGCTCAACCCCGAGCTGCGCAACCAGATACTGTGCCTTGTCGGCCCGCCCGGCACGGGAAAAACGTCCATCGCCGCTTCGATTGCAAAAGCGACGGGGCGCAAGTATGTGCGCGTGTCGCTCGGCGGCATCCGCGACGAAGCCGACATCCGCGGCCACCGCAAGACTTATGTAGGCGCCATGCCCGGCCGGATTATAAACGCTTTGCGTCAGGCCGGCACGCGCAACCCTCTTATACTGCTTGACGAGATTGACAAGCTTACCCGGGATGCGCACGGCGACCCGGCATCGGCGCTGCTCGAAGTGCTGGACGCGGAACAGAACAAAACCTTCCGCGACCATTTTGTCGAGATGCCGATGGATCTTTCCGACTGCCTTTTCATCGCCACAGCAAACACGCTTTCGACCATACCGCGTCCGCTTGTCGACCGTATGGAGGTCATCGAGCTTCAAACCTACACCCGCCACGAAAAGCTGGGGATAGCGAAAAACCATCTTATACCGAAACAGCTGAAGCGTCACGGTTTAAACAAGCGCATGCTGCGCATTTCCGACGACGCCATACTTGAAGTTATAGACTTTTATACCCAAGAAGCCGGTGTTCGCAATCTCGAGCGCGAAATTGCGAAACTTTGCCGCAAGGCCGCGATGGAGATTGTCGAAACAGGTGCTAAATCGGTGAAAATTACCGCAGAAGAAATAAGCAAATACCTCGGGGTACGCAAAGTCAGACCCGAAACCGTCATTGCAAACGACGCGATCGGTGTCGTCAACGGCCTTGCATACACCGAGATGGGCGGCGAGCTTTTGCGTGTCGAGGCAGTTTCCATGCCCGGCACCGGCAAGCTCGAGCTGACGGGCTCGCTCGGCGACGTGATGAAAGAGTCGGCGCGCGCTGCGGTCAGCTACATCCGCGCCAACTCCGAGGCGCTGGGGGTTGATGCCGACTTTTACAAGACCCGGGACATACATATCCATGTCCCGGAAGGCGCAATACCCAAAGACGGCCCCTCTGCAGGGATCACAATAGCAACCGCACTGGTCAGCGAACTTTCAGGCATACCGGTACGCCGCGACGTCGCGATGACCGGCGAGATAACGCTGCGGGGCCATGTGCTACCCGTCGGAGGCCTGCGTGAAAAGTCCATGGCTGCCTATAAAGCAGGCGTAACCGAGGTCTGCATACCCGAGGACAACACGCGCGACCTTGAAGATATTGACCCGACCGTTCGCGAGGCAATCAAATTTGTGCACTGCCGCGAAATAAGCGAGGTGCTGAAAACCGCACTGGTTCGCAGGGACAATCAAGATGCGCAGCCGTAACTTGCGCAGCGCTCTCCGGCGGAAGATGTGACGGCAATTATTTGCTGCGTGCTCGTGCCGCCAAGCCGCATTTTGCCGATAAATAAAGATAGCAGTTTCCAAAGGAGCTGTAATGAAACTTAACTTAAACAATGTCGCATTGTATGTGTCTGCCGGGCGCCCGGATCAGTTTCCGCGCGACGGGCGGCCGCAGATAATATTTTCCGGGCGCTCCAATGTGGGCAAAAGCTCGCTTATAAACACCCTTCTCGGGCGCAAGGGGCTGGCGCGCGTCAGCTCGATGCCTGGCAAGACCATAACCGTCAATTTCTACGATGTCGACGGCAAGCTGTGGTTCGTCGACCTGCCCGGTTACGGATTTGCCAGGCGCTCCCGCGAGGAGCAAAAACGCTGGTCGGCGCTGACCGACGAGTTTCTGCGCTCGCCGTATCCCGGCCCGCGCTTCTTCATTCAGCTTATCGACGCCAAAGCAGGCGCTTCCGCCGACGACCATGCGATGTCGGAATGGATGAATGCCGCGCGCGTTCCCTTTGTATACGCTGCCACCAAAATCGACAAGTTGATTAAAACCGCACGCGAAGCACGGCTTGCCGAGATGAGGTCAGCCGGCGCTACGGTAATTCCCTTTTCCTCGCTGACCGGCGAAGGTCGGGCTGAGCTTTGGGCGGAGATAAATAAATTTTTAGGGTAAGGCAGGTAGGAAGCATTGCAGATTTCAACTCAAACCGAAGTCATGTCCCGCAGGTTCGGTGAAACCGAAGCCATTCGGCTGCTCGCGGAGGCCGGCTGGGACGCACTCGATTATTCGATGTTCGACATTAACCCCACAACATCGGTTCTGACGCGCAGCGACTATCGCGAACACGCGCGACTGCTGCGTGAGACCGCCGAAAAACACGGCGTGCGGTTTAACCAGGCGCACGCCCCGTTCCCCTCGTACAGGCACGGCAACGAAGAATACAATGCCATGATATTCGATCTCATTGTGCGCTCCATGGAGATTGCGGGCATACTCGGTGCCGAAACCATCATTGTGCATCCGATCACGCACGGCGAGACTTACTGCGAGCGCAAAGCGGTCAACATGGCGTTTTACAACCGGCTCAAGCCCTATTGCGAGCAGTTCGGAGTCATTGTTGCCGTTGAAAACATGTTCGGATTCGCAGACGGGCATGTCACGCCCGCGGTCTGCTCCACCGAAGCCGAGTTTGTGGACTACATAGACTCGCTCGATGAAAGATATTTCTGCGCATGCCTCGACATCGGCCACGCCGAACTGAGAGGTGCGGGCGCATTCTCCGCGGTTTCCATGATCCGTGCGCTCGGCGGAAAACGCTTGCGCGCGCTGCATGTCCACGACAATGATAAGACAAGTGACCTGCATACATTGCCCTTCACTCGCTCCATCAGGTGGCGCGAGATAATAGACGCGCTCATAGAGATAGGTTACTCGGGCGTGTTTACGTTTGAAGCTGACAATTTCATATCCGGCTTTCCGCCCGAGCTGTCGTTTGAGGCCTCGAAATTCATGGCGACCGTCGGGCGCTATCTTGTACGCGACATGAAATAAAAAAGGCCGGGCGGGGCGGTCGGTTTTTGCCTTGCGTGCCGCCGCCCGGCATATTTTTACCTAAACTAAAATTGACTTATTTTTCAAGTTCAGGAGAAAACCAGATGATCCAACCCTGTCTTGGTATAAATGCTGACGGCCGGCTTACCGTTGCGGGGCGCGACGCCGTTTCTCTTGCCGAAAAATACGGCACTCCGGCATATTTTATCGACGAGGAAACCGTGCGCCGAAACTGCCGCATCTACAAATCCGCACTCGCAAAATATGCGCCGTCCGGCTCGTTTCCCCTTTACGCCGGCAAGGCACTGTGCTGTGCCTCCATATACAGAATTGTTGCCGAGGAAGGGCTGGGCGCCGACGTGGTGTCGCCCGGCGAGATAGCCACCGCGGTAAAAGCAGGCTTTCCCATGGAGCGTGCCTATTTTCACGGCAACAGTAAAACCGACGCGGATATACGCTATGCTATTGAGGTCGGTGTCGGTACGTTTGTAGTCGATAATTTTGACGAGCTTGAGGCGCTGGACCGCATCGCCGGCGAGCTTGGTGTGCGGCAGCGGATACTTTTGCGCCTGTCGCCCGGCATTGACCCGCAGACCCACCGAAAAATCATAACCGGCAGCGTCGATTCCAAGTTCGGCGTGGCTATCGAGACGGGACAGGCTATCAAGTTTGCTCAACTTGCGCTTGCCAAAAAGAATTTGCAGCTCGACGGACTGCACTGTCACATCGGCTCGCAGATTTTCGAGCCCGACCCGTTCGTCGACGCGGCAGAGATAATGGTTGCGTTTGCTAAGGAGTGTGTGGATACGCTCGGCTGGGCGCCACAGGTGCTCAATCTCGGCGGCGGGTTTGCGGTGCGCTATATAGACGACCATCCGCATATAGATATTGAAGCAAATGTTAAAGCCGTCTGCGAAGCGGTCACCTCGTCGTGTGCCGAGACGGGGCTGCCTGTTCCAAGGATTCTACTCGAACCGGGCCGCTCGATTGTGGCAAACGCGGGCGTGACGCTGTACACCGTGGGCAGTGTAAAACACATTACGGGCTATAAAAGCTATGTTTCGGTGGACGGCGGCATGACAGACAACCCGCGCTATGCGCTTTACTCCTCCCCCTATACGATAATTGTGGCAAACCGCGCGGCCGAGCCCGCCGATTTCGAGTGTACCGTTGCCGGCCGCTGCTGTGAAAGCGGCGACCTGCTCGCGGAAGGCATCAAAATTCAGAGGTGTGAGCGCGGCGACATCCTTGCCGTCTGCTGCACCGGCGCCTATAACTACTCAATGGCGTCAAATTACAACCGTATTCCCCGCCCCCCCATCATTGTGCTTTCGCCAAACGGCGACTATGTGGCGGTCGAGCGCGAGACAAACAGCGATATTGTCAAGCTGGACAACGTTCGCTGAAGGAATTTTTCGCGCGGCGCGCAAAAAAGCGTGTGAAATCCCCGCAGCGCGTCAAAAATCAATAGAGCACCGCGCTCGATTGCGCCCGATTGTATAAGGAAACTCTGCCATGCTTTCAAACATTTTGTCCGGCAACTTGACCGTCCAGGACATACCGCTTCTGCTATTGCGCATACCCATCATTCTCATCGCGCTGACCGTACACGAAACGTCACACGGGCGCGTTGCATTATGGCTGGGCGACACAACCGCACGCGATATGGGGCGCCTGTCGCTCAACCCGCTGCACCATCTTGACCCGCTCGGCGCGATTGTGATGCTGATTTTTGGGTTCGGCTGGGCAAAGCCCGTTCCTATAAACGCGCGCCGGTTCAAAAATCCAAAGATCGGGATGGCGCTGTCGGCGCTCGCGGGGCCGGTGTCAAACCTTTTGCTGGCTTTTTTCGGCCTGCTGCTTTTGCGCATATTGTACTTTTTCCTGCCCGAGTACATCGCGCCGGGGTTTGCGTTTTACCTTGCCGCCTATACCATAATGTTTCTTTATTTGTTTGCTTCGATGAACACGGCGCTGGCGATTTTCAACCTGTTGCCCATGCCCCCTCTCGACGGCTCGAGGATTTTGTTTAGTTTCCTGCCCGACAAACTGTATTTCGGTATAATGAAATACGAGCGCTACATCGCCTTCGGGATAATGATTTTGCTTTTTACCGGACTGCTTGACAGACCGCTGTCCTTTTTGATAAGCCAAACGCTGAATGGCATGGGGACACTGCTCGGTCTGAACGGATTGTGAGGTAAACCGCCGTGAATGCAAGTCACGAGCCGCAAACCCCGAGCTTTAAGCTTGAGGTCTTTGAAGGGCCGCTCGACCTGCTGCTTTCGCTTATTGAAAAAAACAAGGTCGATATTTTCGATATACCCATCGCTCTGATTTTGGAGCAGTATATGGAGTATCTCGACGCAATGCGCGCGCTCGATATGGAGATTGCCGGCGAGTTTATCGTCTGCGCGGCCGAGCTGATGCTGATAAAAAGCCGCATGCTGCTCCCCAAATCGTCTTCGGACGACGAGGAGGACCCCAGAGCGGCGCTTTCGGCTGCGCTTGTGGAGTACCGGCGCGCAAAAGCCGCCGCCACAAAGCTCGCCGAGCTTTACGAAAAGCATGCAGGCAGATATACCCGCGAACCCGACGCGCTCCCACCGAGCGCCGAGCCGCCGGCGGGCCTCGACGTGTCCCTTGTAAGCCGTGCGTTTGCCAGAATTCTCGAGAGGAAGCGCGAGCTTCCCCGGCTTGTGCTGCGCTCGGAACGGACGCTTGAAAAGCTGCTTGCCGGCCGCACTGTTCCGGTAGCCGAGCGCATACTTTGGCTGATGCGCAGGCTGTACGGAGAGCCCGGGACCGACTTCGACGATCTGCTTTACGAGTGCAGGTCGCGGTCGGAGCTGGTGGCGACGTTTTTGGCGCTGCTCGAGCTGTTGCGCGCACAGCGCGTGAGGCTTTGCAACGAGGACGGCGAGCTGCTGCTCACGCTTGATACCACCCACAGGAGCAGGCCGACCTCGGATGAAATAAGCACGGACAGCTAATTTGCAAATTAAGCGTCAGCCTGCATGCAGCCGGCGCCACTCAAAGCCATGATTTAATTTACCGTAAACGGATTTGATAAAAGTGACAGACGACACTCAAAAAAGCCTGGAATTTTCCACGGACACATGCCCGGACAAGACCGCATCGGATACGGCTGTGCAAAGCCATGATAACACCCTCAACAGCCCGAATTTTGAGCCGGGATTCGCCAAACGCGCTATAGAGGCAATTTTATTTGCGGCAGGAACGCCTGTGCCCGTTGGCAAGCTTGCGGATGCGCTCGGGCTGGATATTAATACTGTAGAAAACCTTTGCGACGAGCTTGCCCGCGACTGCGAGACGCGGGGGATTCAGCTTCTGTCGCTCGGCGACCGGCGCCAGCTTTGCACGAAAGAGGAGTTTGAGCCGTATATCAAAGCGGCACTCGGCATGCGAACGCCCGGCGGTCTTTCGCAATCGGCGCTTGAAGTGCTTGCCATCATAGCCTATAATCAGCCCACGACGCGTGTTTTCATTGAACAGGTACGCGGCACCGACAGCTCGTATGCGTTAAACACCCTGATCGAACGCGGGCTTATCGAGTGCGTCGGCAAGCTCGATGTGCCCGGCAAGCCCAATCTATACGCCACGACGCCCGACTTTTTGCGCTGTTTCGGCATATCGTCGCTCGACGAGCTTCCCGACATCGACGCTCTGCGTGTAACGGACGAGGCGGGCTCGCCGGACGAGCCTTTATGACCGCCATGAAAGTATTGATCGCTGTTTTAATCGTTTTTGCCATACTCGCTGCTTTGGCTTTGCTTCTATATTTTACATGGGTACGCCTGCGAGTCGTCTATGATGACGATGAGGGGCTGCGGGTTTGGCTTGAGATTCTCTTTTTCAGGTATCGCATACTGCCCCGCAAAAAGGAAAAAGTTAAACTGCGCGACTATAAAATAAAGCGCTTTCGGCGTCTTGAGCGAAAGCGGGCGAAAAAGGCTGAAAAAGAGCGCCTGAAAAAGGAAAAGCAACAGCTCGAAAAGAAGGAAGAAGGAATTGTTTCCCGGGAGCTTCCGCTTACCCAGAAGATTTCGTTTATAACGCGGCTTGTCGGAAGGATAATCCGCCGCTTTGCGCGTTATCTTCACATCGACGTGTCAAAGCTTTATATAAAAGTTGCATCGGACGACGCTGCCAAAACAGCATACCTTTACTCGGCGACCTCGCAGCTTGTGGCATATCTCACCGAGCTGCTTATGAGCGAGACCAACTTCGATGTGAAAAAGGATGCCGAGTTCGGGGTTTATCCCGATTTCAGCGTCGAGGAGCCCGAGTTTTCCGCCGATTTTACGTTCCGGGTGCGGGTTATAGATATTCCCCGGCTCGGTGATTTCGGCGCCAATCTTTTCACCGGAGGCAAAGCGCCACAGGATTGACACAGCCCGGACTTTATCCTGTAATTTGAATATACGGAGGTCATCGCAATGCCCGAAAGCAAACTCAGCGACATTATAGCCACTTCCCTTTCCAATATTAAAGAGCTTGCCGATACAAACACAATAATCGGCCAGCCGATTGTTGCCGGAAAAACTACAATTATACCCGTTTCCCGCGTTTCGGTCGGCTTTGCGTCCGGCGGAGTCGATTACTTCGGCAAAAACGCAAAAACATCGCAGCAGTCGGCGAACGGAAGCAATAATGGCAGAAACGGAAACGGCAAGCCCCCCCAGCAAAACTTCGGCGGAGGCGGCGGAACCGGGCTGACCGTTACTCCGATCTGCTTTCTTATAATCAAAGAGGACGGTGTGGAGCTTCTCAACATTTCAGAGCCTCATTCGCCCGGCGCCGCCGGTATAATCGAGGCAATAGGCTCGCTTATCGACCGTTCGCCCGAGATTGTGTCAAAGCTGAAAAAAGCGCTGTCCAAAGACGACGATACCACGGACGATCCAGCCGCGTCTATTTAGCCGCACTGTGAATATGCGCCTCTGTGCCCTCATATAAATGCATGTAAGCATTTAATATGAGAGCAAACATCCGGAGGCGTGCTTTGTCAAAACCGGTAACTGTAAATTTGCAGGGCAAACTGAGAAAACTCGGCGTTTTTGCGGTATACATGCTGCTTGCCGTCGCCGCTGCGCTGCCGGCTACCGTATGCGCGCATGCGGAGACTTCTCCGCCGTCGGTTTCGGCAAGATCGGCGATTTTAATTGAGACGTCGACGGGTCGCGTACTGTTTGAAAAAGACGCCGATACCCGCCGTCCCATGGCGTCCACGACCAAGATAATGACAACCGTCGTGGCTCTTGAAAACGGCGACTTAAACGAAAGGGTTGTAATCCCCTCTACCGCGGTGGGAATCGAGGGCTCGTCCATTTATCTTTACACCGACGAGGAGCTCACGCTCGGGGAGCTTCTCTATGCCGTTATGCTCGAAAGCGCAAACGATGCGGCGACCGCTGTTGCAATAGAAATTGCGGGCAGCGTCGCGGCTTTTGCCGAGCTGATGAACAGGAAAGCGGCCGAGCTGGGGATGGCAAACACCTGTTTTGCCAACCCTCACGGGCTCGACCATGAAAACCACTACACAACTGCGCGTGATCTGGCTACACTCACCCGTTACGCGATGCAAAACCCTATCTTTCGCGAGATTTGTGCGACGCGGCGTAAAACCATACCGCTGCGTGACGGGGGCGGAGTGCGGCTGTTGCTCAACCACAACAGGCTGCTGCGGCTTTACCCTTACGCAATAGGTGTTAAAACCGGCTTTACCAAAAGGAGCGGGCGCTGCCTTGTTTCAGCCGCCGAGCGCGACGGGGTCGAGCTTGTCGCGGTGACGCTCAACGCGTCGGACGACTGGAACGACCACACCGCTATGCTCGAGTACGGCTTTTCGCAGCTGGAGTGCGTGACGCTTGCCGAGGCGGGTACACTTTCGTATGCACTGCCCGTTGTGGGCGGCACCTCGCCCTATGTTTTCGTCAACAACCTGCGTACCGTCACAGCCGTACTACCCAAGGAACGCGGCGAGATTACATGTGAGCTGCGACTCAAAAACTTTTATTATGCGCCGGTGCTCAAATCCCAGCCGCTGGGCAAGGCGGTTTGGCACTGTGACGGCAACACTATTGCCGAATGCGAACTTACCGCATCGTTTGACATACCCCGGCAGCGCGAAAAAACCATTTGGGAATGGCTTGCCGGCCTTTTTGCAGGATTTAAACTTCTTATTCAAGGGATGTGATAAAATTGAACCTCGAGGAAAGACTTGACGCTTTAACGGAGAAGATAAAGTCTGCGGACATACCGGTTATAAACATGGCTGTCTACTCGGACGGCGATTTTGCCATGCGCCAGGTAAATTTCAGTGCCGGCGCTTTAAACTGCTATTCCATAACCAAAAATTTCACAGCAACCGCGGTCGGGCTTGCCGTCTGTGACGGCAAACTGCGCTTATCCGACCGCGTTATTGATTTTTTTGGGCGGGACGAGCTGCCGGAAAAAATCTCCGACGGATGGCAGGACGTCACCGTCCACCACATTTTGACGCATACCACCGGTCAGCGCGATGTCACGCTGTTTGAAAGTGACCGTTATGACCCAGCGCGCGAGCGAAACTGGCTCCGGCGCTGCTTTGCCATAAAAATAAAAAAAGAGCCCGGGACACATTATGTTTACAGCAACACAAATTACTATCTCGCCGCGGCGGTCGCGAGCCGCGCAGTCGGCGAGGACGTCGAGCTTTATCTGCGCCGGCGGCTGCTTGAGCCGCTCGGGTTCGGTCCCTGCGCGTTCGAACGCAGCCACGCGGGCGATATAATGGGGGCGACCGGCTTATTCACCTATACCCACGACATGTGGAAGCTGGGCTATGTCTATATGAGCGGCGGACTCACCCCAGACGGGCGCCGGCTGCTCGACGAAGAATGGGTGCGAGCCGCAACCTCCGACCAGGTGAAAATTGAGAGTGCTCCGCGCTATGGATACAGCTTCTGGCTGCGTGACCGCGGCTTTGCCTGCACTGGTACAAACGGTCAGATTGTTCGCGTTGTGCCCGAGCGGGACTTTGTGTTTGCGGCACACGGCGCAGGGGAAGTTGACTACAATTCATTGCTTGCCGAATTTTTTGATATATGAAAACCCCGATAAAACTGTTTTTTATTTTTGCGGCTGCGGCCCTGCTATCGGTTTACGCCTGTTCGTTCGGTATGTCACCTGCCGCAAACATTATGGAAATGCGCACGTTTACAGATTCGGCCGGGACAAGCCTGCCATATCGTATATATATCCCGCCCGAGGCGGGAGAAGGCGAAAAGCTGCCGCTGCTGCTTTATCTGCACGGTGCCGGGCACCGCGGCGACGACAACACGACGCAGGTTTACTTCGAGCCGGGGATTCTCTCGCGCGTGCTGCGGTCGGAATACAAAAACTGCATACTCGTCGCACCACAATGTCCCGACGAAATGCAGTGGGTGGACACTCCATGGGAGGCCGGCTCATACAGTTTGGACAGTGTCCCCATGTCGCGCAGTCTCGGCGCAACCTATGAGCTGCTTCTCTCGCTTATCAAAAGCGAGCCTGTCGACTCCGACCGGATATATGTAACCGGCCTGTCGATGGGCGGGTACGGCACATGGGATATTATCCTGCGCCATCCCGAGCTTTTCGCTGCGGCGGTTCCGATTTGCGGCGCGGGCGACCCCTCGAAAGCCGATGTCATTGCAGAGCTTCCGGTGTGGTTTTTCCACGGCTCGCTCGACGAGGTGGTGCCGGTATCAGGCTCGCGCGATATGGCATCGGCACTTGAAAAAGCGGGCGGCAAGGTTTATACTTATACTGAGTATTCCGGCGTCGGGCACAACTGTTGGGACGAGGCCTACTCCGAACCCGACCTGCTCGGCTGGATGTTTTCACAGTCGAAATCGGGCAGCGGCGCGCAGACCGCCTCCGGCGGTTCCGCCGGATTCAAATGGCAATATCTCGCGGCGGTCGCGCTCGTTGCAGCCGGGCTTGGCGCGACCAGGTCGCTTGCGGCTGCACAGCGGCGAAACGAAAAATAAAGGTTTTCATGGGGTATCCGCATAATGAAACGGATTTTGGCGGCAGCAGTTGCCCTGCTGGCACTGATGACAGCACTTGCATCCTGCAACTCGGCTGGCGGCGAGGCGGATTTGGGTCAAACCGAGCCGCTTCCTCCGCTTGCCGAGGGCGGCGTGGCAAATTTCACTATCGTGCGCTCCGACCTTGCGACCTCCGAGCAGGCAAGACCCGCGGTTTTGGTGCGCGAGGCGCTCGAGTCGGTCACCGGCGCGAAATTTGCGATTAAAACCGACTGGGAAAAGCCCATGCCCTCGCAACAGGAGCTGTCTTCGCGCTATGAAATCCTGGTCGGCGACACAAACCGCGCCGAAAGCAAGCAGGCAAAGGAAAAGCTTGTCGGCGATGACGAATTTATAATCGAGACAATCGGCCACAAGCTGGTTATTGCGGCAAACTCCGAGCGCGCGCTGAAATCCGCCGCCGAGCATTTCTGCCTGTATATAGGCTATGACCCGGGCGGCGAAATGAAAGAGGTATCTACGCTTTCGATTGAGCGAGGATATAGTTATAAAGGAGTATACGAAATGGTAGTAACACCTCAAACCCCGGACAGCAGGCCTTGCATTGTGGACACTTTATATCCGTCAGGCGACATTGTCGTTGCCGATAAGATTTTCACGCTCGATTACGGCGCCGACAGCACCGGCGCAGAGGACGTCTCGTCACTGCTGCAAAAAGCGCTCGGCGACCTTGCGTCGGCGGGCGGCGGTACGCTTTGGCTGCCGGCGGGAAAATACCGCATCACAAAGCCTATCACAATTCCCGCATTTGTGACACTGCGCGGCGACTGGCATAGCCCGGATAGTGTCACAGACGGCGAATACGGCACCGTTATTGTTGCGGACGTACCCTCGGTCGACAATCCCACGCCGGCGCTGTTTACTATCAAAGGCAGCGCGGGCGTATACGGGCTTACGGTCTGGTATCCCCAGCAGGACATAAGCGATGTCAAGCCTTATCCCTACACCTTCTATATAGACGGCCAGGGCGACGGCTACATGCTGCAGACTATAATGAACGTCACTGTGCTCAACGGCTACCGCGGTATCGGCGCGTGCGTTGTCGAGGAAAACGCGCACGAGATGATGACCATCGAAAGCGTTTACGGCACATTCCTCTATTGCGCCGCGACGGCATACAACCAAGCCGATGTCGGCACATGGAAGAACTTTTTTATCAGCCCCGAATACTGGGCAAACGCCACGCCCGCATACAATGCGCCAAGCTATGACGATATAAAAGCATACACGAGCACGCACGGCGAGGGCCTTATTTTGGGCGATCTCGAGTGGACGCAGTTTGCTAATATCCGCGTGAAAGACTACAAGGTAGGCGTACATATCGTCAAAGGCAAGCGTATTGAGTTCGCCGGCGCACTGTACGACTTTTACATCGAAAACTGTGAAACCGGCATACAAATTGACTCCATCGACAGCCGCTGGGGCATGGTCGTGGCGCGCAGCAGCATCACCGGCTGCGAGATTCCGGTGAAAAACGACTCGAAAGGCATTGTAAAACTCACCGGAGTAAATTACACCGGCAATCTTGCGGGCGACGGCGAGTATATGGTGGACGAATCCGACCTTTCGGCATACAGCCTCAACTACAATGCCGCGCCGCCCAAGCCTGCCGCACGCCGGCTTTTCGTGTTTGAGGGCGACAACACAGGCGCGACAGACGTGTCGGCTGAGCTTGCAAAGTTCATTTTGGCGGCACAAAAGCAGGGTGGAGGCATTGTATATCTCCCCGCAGGGCTCTACAGGCTCGACTCGCCCATAGTTGTGCCCGACGGCATGGAGCTGCGCGGCGTCGGCTCGGTGCCCGTACGCGACCAGCATGTAAGCAGCCTCGGCACCGCGCTTCTCTCGTACTACGGCATGGGCGCATCCGATCCGCTATACGACCAGGCGCTTATAACTCTCGGCCGCAGCAGCGGCGTGCGCAACATTCGCGTGCTTTATCCTGAAAACAAGTCGGGCACAGGCAACCCCGAATGCGCGTTTGCTATCCGCTCGACCGACGACGGCGCCTATGTCGTCAACTGCGCAGTTGTGGGTGCATACGGAGGTGTCGATTTCAACGGCGCAAACGGCCACTATGTGAAAAAGCTCATCGCCTACTGCTATAAATACGCCGTGCGCGCCGCAAACTGCGAGGGCGGCATCATAGAGGGCTGCCTGCAAAACGGCACGGTTGCAGCGCGCAACGCGATGGCCGGTTACGATTTCTCGGCGTGGCCGGATGTCAACGGCTACACGCAATTGCGCACAACTCTTTTCTACTTCTACAACACCCGAAACCAAATACTCTTTAACAGCTTCGCCTACGGGGTTCGCACATTTGTCGAGGCGGCGGAATGTAAAAATCTTCTCGTTGCCAACGTCGGCTCCGACAACATCGGTGGGCCGCAGACAATTGTCCAGTCTGGTGAGTGCGTGCTTATAAACGCACTGCGCTACAACGGCAGGTCGTATTTTGCCGGCGAGGAAGGTGTGCGGCTTTCCATGTTCAACCGCCTGACCATCGGCAACAAGCACGAGCCGAACGTCGCGGGATAAAAGACAGCAGCAGATTGAGCAGGTCATGATTTGGCCTGCTCTTTTTTTGTGCCCCATGCCCAGGATTTCGCCCGTTTTGGCGGGCGGCAACGCCGTTTTTTGAAAAAAGGAATTTTTTAAACCGTCATGCCGATTTTACAGATCCAGGAGGCTGATATTTTGCTGCGACCCCGCGGGCAAAGATGGGACAAACTCGGGACGACTCCCCGGTTTTTTTGTGCTATTATGGTATCATGCAATATTGCTGTGGAGGTGCAAAAATGCATGGACAATAGCAGCATGGATATTGATGAACGAAAGATTGTCGACGAGTTTAAAAGGATTGCGTTCTCCGGCGAAAAGGACTCCGAACGCATGCGGGCGCTCGAGTGGCTGGCCGCCAGGCTGGAGCGCAAAAATTCCGAAGACGCAGTGCTGCGCAAGCTCGATGAAGTGCTTGCCGAGCTGAGGAAGTAGCCGTGCCGCTTACCGAAAAGCAGCGCGAGTTCATCGCGAGGGCAAATCACCGCTGGAACGTCAAGGTCGGCGCTGTGCGCTCGGGCAAAACCTACGGCGACTATTTTCTCATACCCCACCGAATCCGCGACCCGGCGCGTACATCGTCCGGCGGCATCGTGCTGCTGGTCGGCGCGACAACGGCGACGGTGGCGCGCAACATACTCGACCCCATGCGCAAAATCTGGGGCGAGGCGCTCGTGGGCAGGCCGTCGTCCGACGGCGGCTCCGTCACAATGTTCGGCGAAAAGTGCGTTATTGTCGGCGCGTCAAACAGCGGGCAGGTGGCGAAAATTCAGGGCGCAAGCGTCAAATACTGCTACGGCGACGAGGTCACGACCTGGTCGCCCGATTTATTTTCAATGCTCCAGTCGCGGCTTGACCGCCCTTGCTCGGTGTTCGACGGTACCTGCAACCCCGCCGGCCCACGTCACTGGTTCAAAAAGTTCCTCGACAGCGGCGGCGATATATACTGTCAAACCTATACCATTGACGACAATCCCATGCTGCCGCCCGAGTTTGTGCGCGCGCTCAAAGAGGAGTATGCAGGCACAGTGTGGTATGACCGCTATATCCTCGGTCGCTGGGTCGCGGCAGAAGGCGCAATTTACCGTCGGTTTGCCGACAGCCCCGGGGACTACACCCTGCCCGCCGGCTATGATCCGTCCGCTGTTTCGCGCATAGCGGTCGGTGTGGACTTTGGCGGAAACCGCTCGGCGACCGCCTTTGTCGCCGTCGGCGAAGAAATACTCGAGCCGTATTTGCCGGACGGTGCCGAGAAAGCCAACTCGGGCGGCAGACGCTTGCTTGTGCTTGCCTCCGAGCGGCACTCCGGCGAGCTTGACAGCGGCGAGCTTAGCGCGCGGTTCTGCGAGTTCTGCGCGAGGCTCGAGCACTATGGATGTGAGATAACGGCATACTGCGACAATGCCGAGCCGGTGCTGATGCGCTCGCTTAAAGCCGCGGCGCGCGAGGCGGCTCCGTTTGTATCGGTGCGACCGGCGCTAAAGCTGCCGGTGACCGACCGCATACGCTTTACGCTGCGGCTGCTTGCCTCGGGCAGGCTAATGCTTACCGAGCACGCCGACACGGTCTCCGAAGCGCTTTGCGACGCGCGCTGGAGCGACAAAACCGACGCGGGGCGCGATGTTCGGCTGGACGACGGCTCAAGCGACATCGACACCCTCGACGCGCTCGAGTACGCCATCGAACGAGAGATGAGCCGGTATGTGTAAGGGTGCTGTAGATATTTTGGAATGTGATAGAGCCCCCCCACGCAGACTTTGCCTTTATGGCGTCTGTATTGCACCGAGAGCTTGTAGTGTCACTTATGAATACCCCTTATTCCGCCGCATATTTGGGCGCCCTTTACCCAAACATGCGGCTGCCTTAATTTTGCATGCACCTTTGCCGCTGCTTTACACGTTCAGGCACTCAAGCAAATCCGTAGCATAAAACTGCTTTTTTGCCCAATACCCGCCGCGCAACAGCGCGACGGGAAAATGAATAAAAAGGAGAAAAACTATGGCAGAACTCAACTACGCAAAAGTTTACGGTTCGGCGCTTGTAGAGTCGTTTCCGACTTCGCTGCATTTCGGCGCGCTCTACGCATCGCCCAACAACGGCCGCTACCGCTTCACCGGCGGCAGGACTGTCGAGCTGCCCACTCTGGAGGTCGGCGGGCGCGTGGATGTAAACCGCGACGGTATCGATACCGTCACGCGCAACTTTGAAAACGCGTGGGAGGAGAAAACACTCTCAAACCAGCGCTGCTGGAGCACGCTCGTGCATCCCAAAGACATCGACGAGACCAACCTCGCCGCCTCAATCGCAAACATCACTGCGGTTTACAACAGCGAGCAGAAGTTTCCCGAAATGGACGCATATACCGTCTCGAAAATTTACGCAGACTGGACGGCAGAAGGCAAATCGCCCGTCGAGTCAGCCGTCACCTCCGAAAATGTGCTGGCTGTTTTCGACTCGCTGATGCAGCAGATGAGCGAGGCGCGTGTGCCCGCGGCCGGCCGAGTGCTGTATGTGACGCCCGCGGTCATGACGGCGCTGAAAACTGTGGAGGACATGACACGCACGCTGTCTGTTCACTCCGCAAGCTCGTCACTTAACCGCACCGTTACGGTGCTCGACGGGGTTTCGGTTGTCGAGGTGCCGTCGCTTCTCATGAAAACCAAATACAATTTTACCGAGGGCTGGAGCGTCGCCGGCGACGCAAAGCAGATTCACATGCTGCTCATTCATCCTGAGGCGGTTGTCACGCCGGTAAGCTATCAGTTCGCGCGGCTTGACCCGCCGTCAGCCATTACTGGCGGCAAATATGTCTATTACGAGGAGAGCTTCGAGGACGTTTTCATTCTGAAAAAGAAAATAGACGGCATTGCGTTTGTAGTTGAGCCGTAAAAGGCAAGCATACCTGCGCTCCGTACCTCTGCGGTACGGGGCGCAGGCCGTTTTGGAGGTTCCAATGCCAATATACACATACCGGACTGCCGCTGCTTTGCTCGATTATATAAACGACTGGCCGGATCGGCCGGCACAGGCGCGGCTCGGCAGCTACGGCGAGGGGCTGCCCGCGCTGCGGCTTTTGCCTTCATCGGGCGCACAGGTGCTGAAACGCTATGCCGACGGGACGGTTATATTAAGCCTCCCGTTTACGGTTTCGCTGAGAGCGCGGGGCGGATCTCCGATTGCATCGCTCGACGCACTTGCGGGATATATACAAAAAACCGGGCCGCCTTATCTTGGCGAAGGATTGTGCGCGCTTGCTGTTGAGCTTTGCGAGCCGCCGCAGCGTACCGGCTCGGACGTGTCGGGGCTAGCCGAGTACTCGCTGCCGCTGTCACTTATATACGCCATCTCGCCACGGTTCGAGTGAAGGAGGTGGGCGACATTTTCACTTTCAATCCTTCAAAGTCAGGTGACCTGCTGCTGTATCTGGGCACGCCCGGCGGGATAACACTGTTGCGGGGCATATCGTCGCTGAAAATCGAATTTTCACCGGTCGAACATGTCCGCCGCTATTTTGACGAGGTCGAGGCTACGGCCGACCTTGTGGGCATCCATTCCCGCATCGAGTGCGAAATTGAGCTTCTTTCGGGGGAGCCGGCGCATGAATATCTTTTAGGCATGATAAAAAGCGGCTCTGCGGGTGACGCGGTGGAGGTTGAGCTTTATATTGTCGACATATCGGCCGGCTCCTCTCCCTATCCCTGCCGGCGGCGGCAGTATTCGTTTATACCGCGGACGCTGTGCGCAGGAAGCATGGGCGCCGGCCTTCCCGCCTATACGCTTGCCTGTGAGTTTAAAGCACGGAGCCTGGCGGAGTGCGGAGCCGCCGCCCTCTCGCCGGACGGGCAAACGATGAATTTTTACGGCGCGCCCGACAGTTAGAGAGAGGGCTTTAGCTTTACCCGGCGAAAGTATCGGTTTTAAATGTAGCCGGACTGCGGGTGCTTTGTCTTTAGTACGTCACCAATACTACGAAAGGAATCGCGGCAACGAAGCCGCGGTGATGCACTGTTATGTACGAAACCGAAAAACTTGAAGCCATGGAGTGGCTGCGGCTGTACGGCGGGGAGCGCACGTTTGCAGGTTATGCGCCCTGGCAGCAGGCCGGCAGCGAGCGCGGCTCGCCGTCGCTCGAGCTTCCCTCCGCCATTTGCGCAGAATTTGCGCGTCTTGTCGCCGCGGAAGCCGAGTTTAAACTTGTTCCCTCCGGTAGCGGGCTTGTTTGCGGCTATGACGGCGGGCGCGCCGAGTTTTTAGCCGCCGCGCTTGACCCATTTTTTGCGCGGTTTAAAAATGTCTCGGAGCTGGCATTCGCATGTGGCGGTGTCATGCTCAAACCGGCGACGACTGAATCAGGAAAAATTGTCGTCGAGACCTTTCTGCCCGGCGATTTTGAAATCACGGCAGCCGAAGGCGGCGAAATAGCCGGAGCTGAGTTTGTCACGCGCTGCCGGCGAGGCTCGGCACTTTATTTCCGCCGCGAGCTCCACGAGAAGACCGGCTGGGGCTGGCGCATATCAAACCGCTATTGTCGGGCAACCTCGCACTATGATACCGGCAGGGAGATTTCGCAGGACGAGGCCGCGTCGGCAGTGCCCGAGTGGGCACATCTTTCGGGCAGCGTGACTATAAGCGGGCTGCAAGCTCCACTTTTTTCTTATTACCGCGTCGGCACGCGCGAGCGGTCGCCTTATGGCGTCTCTGTGTTTGCGCGTGCCGTCGGTTTGATACGGGAAGCCGATGCGCAGTTTGGGCGGCTTTTATGGGAGTTTGAGGGCGGCGAACTCGCCATTGACGCAAGTGAGGATGCGTTTTTACTCGACCGGCACGGCAAGCCGATACTTCCCGCCGGAAGAGAGCGGCTGTTCCGCCCCAACAAGCTCGACTACACATACGGCTCGTCAACCGACCCGTTGCGCACATTCTCGCCCGCTCTGCGTGACAAGTCACTTATAAACGGGCTTAATCAGATTATCATGCGCATTGAAGACACCGTGGGGCTGGCGCGCGGCACTTTCTCCGACCCGCAACTGACGGCTCGCACCGCAACCGAAATCAAAATGATGCGCCAGCGCACCTACGCGGCTGTGCGTGACCTGCAAAACTGCGCAAAAACCGCGCTCGAGGGTCTAACCTGCGCGGCAGATGCACTGTGCACTCTCTATGGGCTTGCGCCGGCGGGCGAGGTGAAGCTGGTTTGCAATTTCGGGGACAGCGTGCTTTCCGACAGCGAAAGCTCGCGCGCTCTTGATCTTGAGGACGTGAAGGCGGGGTTGCTTACGCCGGACGAATACCGCGCAAAATGGCACGCCTGTGCAGTAAACGGAAAGGAACAGAGTATATGAAACGCGATTTTCTTGAAAATCTTGGGCTTGACAGCCGGGCTATCGAGCTGATTTTAGTCGAATGTGAGCGCCGCCAGCAGGAACTTGCCGCCGAGCGTGAGGAGCTGGCCGCAAAACTCGAGGACGCGAGCAAGCGCTGTGCACTGCTTGAAAACGAGATTGAAAAGCTGAAAACCGAAGGCGGGTTTGACATTGCAAAAAAGGCGTTCGATATGGCGCTTGAAGCTCTATTAGCCGAATACGAGCGGTCGCTTGCTCGCCGGAAGTCCGAGTTTGACGAATCGCTTAAAGCTGTGGAGGCAAAACTGCAGAAAAAGCGCGAGGAAGAAAAAGCCCGGTTTGAAAAAGCGCTTGCGGAAGCCGAGCAGGAGGCACAAAAAAGGCTCGATGAAGCGCTTGCCGCCCAAAAAGCCGAGTTTGAAAAAGAAAGGCTGCGCGCGCAAATCGAGCATATTTTTACAAAGGCGGGTTTCGGCAGCACACTTGCGCTGGAGGCTGCCGTCGAACGTTTCATCGCGGATGGCGGCACGCCGGAGACCGCCGGCGAGTGGCTCACAAAACTGCGCGAAATCGAACCTTCGGTCTTCATGCAGCACAGCCCGCCCAAAGATATGCCGCATTTTACGGTCGAGACGCCGCCGTCCGAAGACGGCGATTTGCCGGGCGGCGGGCTGCTTTCCTCCATGCTGAAAAAGCTGCGGTAAGGGGTGACGGGCATGGCTTATGTAGACAAAAACTACTATGACACAGAGTTTGGCGGCGAGCCAATCGATGAGGCGGAGTTTAAAATGCTGGCGCGCGCGGCAAGCGACCTGTGCGACGCCATTGTCACAGTGCCGATAAAAACCGTCACCGAAAACATCAAACGTGCGGTTTGCTATCAAATCGAGCTTTTTCACCGGCAGGGCGGGGTCGAGGCTTACACAGGGCTGGCAATCACGACGCCGGGCGTGGTTGAAAGGGTCGGCGACCTGCTATATTCAAACTCACCTTATTCGGCGAGCTCAACGCGCATGTTCAGCTATGGCGGGTTACCGGTCTCGTCTGTCACATACGCACTATTGCGCGCCGAAGGGCTGACCTGCCGAGCGGTTTATAGCAGGGGGGAGGCGCCGTGAGCGGAGTTGGTTTTCTTGACGATACCGTAACGCTTTTTATCCCCGTCCTCGACGGCGGGTTTGAGGTGCGGCTGCTCTCGGGCGTGATGTTTTCGGCTTCGCTCGGCATTTCCGGCGGTGACGCTGCGCCCATGCGGCGCGGGATTTTGTACTTTTTCGATGCGCGCTCGCGCTGCACCGGCAAAGAAGGGCGCATCTGCGGCTACCTTCCCCCTGACGAGTGGGAAAGCCTGCAAAACCGCGAGGAGTTTTTCACATTTGACGCTTCGGGCGGATGCTTTGTATGCGAGGGCGACGCGCGGGGCTTTACCGCACCGCCGGACAGCGCATATCGGATTACATCCGTGGAGCGACCGAGCGGCGGCAGGCGGCTCTTGCGCCACTTCAAGGTTACCCTTCAATGACCGGCGGCAGTGTCAAAATGCGCATAAACGGCACTTTATTTGAAGTGGCAATCTGCCCCGAACGCGACGAGGCGGTGCGCTTTCTCGCGTCGGGGCAGGCGTTTGCCCGCGCAGGCCGTCTCCACAATGCTGTGGATTCCGTTTTGGGGGAAGGCGCATTTGAGCGCATCAAAAAAGGGCGCAGGGTTGATATTTTCGATTTGATAACGCTGGCGGTTTACATCTGCGCAAAGTATGCAAAGGCAAAAGAAGCCGAAAATTAGGGGGGTTTTTTGAAACCTGCGGGTGCGCCTCATCGCGTGGCACTGCAATGTCAAAGGGCAAATTCGCGGGGACCAGAGCGCCGGCAGCTCTCCCTGCGGAAGCTTTTAGCCCAGCAAAATCACCACACCATGCCGAAATAATAAAAAGGGCTGCGGGAAATTCCCCGCAAAATATGGAGTTTACATAGCGCCAATAAATACAAACAGGTAACAGTGTACATGAAAAACGAATTTTCCATTGAAATGCAGCTTGGCGGCCACAGTTTTTATGTCGGCAGGGGCGGTGACTTCAGGCTGATTTCAGTCTCGGGGCTGGAGGTGGCCGAATATAAGCTGACCGTCGCCGACGAGAGTACATTCGACGGCGGCTATGTGGCGGGAGTGCGATTCGGGCCGCGGGAGATTACGCTCGAGATTGAGCCGGTGGGCGATGCGGAGGCGTCCCGCGCCGCGCTTATATCGGCGCTCTCGCCTAAAAATACCGGTACCCTGCTCGTTACACGGCGCGGGGTCAAGCGCAAAATCTCGTTTGTGCTCGCCTCCGCCCAGTTTGTGCAACCGAACCTCTTTACACCCGCCAAAATCAGGCTGACCCTTCTCTGCCCAGACCCGTTCTTCACCGATCCTGAGGAGACAAGCGTTGTATTCCGCAAAACCGCGCCGCTGCTCACCTTCCCTTTTAACTCGTTTAAGGGTGCCGGCATCTCGTCCGGTATCTGGCGCATATCTGACACCGCAAAAATCGTCAACACCGGCGACACCGATATCGGCATCGTCTGCACCATAAAAGCCTCGGGCGGTACGGTCATAAACCCCTCCGTCGAGCTTGCCGGCTCGGGCTTTGTAAAGCTCTATACCGTGCTTGAGGATGGCGGCGAGGTTACCATTAACACGCGCCGCGGCGAAAAGTCGGTTACGGTAAACGGTGAAAAGCGCTTTATTTTCGACCGGCGCAGCGTGTTTTTCCAGCTTCCGCCGGGCGAAAACACCATAACCGTATCTGCCGACGCCGGCAAAACCTATGCAAACGCTTCATTTTCGTATCTGTTGAGGTATAACGGGATATGACAGCCACATCCGACCTTATTTTGCTTGACAAAGACTTTCAGATTTGCGGCATCTTGGAGGATTACTCCGAGCTGCGCTGGGTGCGGCGCTATTTTGCGTGCGGCGAGTTTTTGCTCACCTTACCACCCGGGAGCAGGGAGCTTGCGGCCGGCGCACGGTACATTTATAACCCGTCAAACGGCGAGACGGCGGTAATCGAGGAGCTGAAAATAACAGTCGACGCCGCCGGCTCCCGCTCGCTCGTGCTCTCGGGCAGGATGCTCGAGTCGCTGCTTTTTTTGCGCGTTATATACGGCACCGCGAACATTGGCGGCAACGCCGAAGCTGCGGCTCGCTCGCTTGTCGCCGCCCATGCGACTGTGGGAGAGCGCGCTATACCTAAGCTCATGCTCGGCGAGGCAAAAGGACACCCCGAGGAGGTGGCGGTTCAGTACTCCGGCATCAGCCTCGGGGACGCGATTTACAGTATGCTCGGCAGCGTCGGGCTGTCACCCAAGCTGACCTATGACTACGAAAGCTCGGCGCTTATATTCACGGTTGAAAGCGGGCTTGACAGGACGCAGCAACAAAACGAAAACTCATGGGCTATTTTCTCGTCCGAATTTGAAAACGTGCGCTCATCGCTGTACTGGCGCTGTGACCGCGACCTGCGCAACTTCTTCTACATTGCGGGCGAGATTGAGGACGACGACTCCCGCAAAATCGTAACGCTTGACCTGTCGGACGGTGGCGAGCGGCGCGAGCTGTTCGTCGACGCGCGATCGGTTCGCCGCAGATACAAGGACGAAAACGGAGTAACACATGTTGCCACCGAATTTGAATACGCCGAGATGCTTCGGGGCCGGGGGCGCGAAGTCGCCGCTGAACATGCCGCCATTGAGCTTACCGTCGGCACCGTCGCGGACGGCGTGCCGCCCGTTTACCGCGAGGACTATGACCTCGGCGACCTGTGCGATTACACCGACACCTCGCTTGGCATTCAGCGCTCCATGCGCATCGCAGAGATTACCGAGCTGCGCTCGGGCGGCATGTTTTCGGTTCACCTCAAGCTTTCGGACAAGCGGTATTTGACATATTAAATGCAAGGAGAGTACACGCTATGGCAATGAGATCTGGACTTTTCGACTCGACCGAGACGGTCGAGATGGTAGGCGGCTTTCCGCGCGGCGACAAAGCGGAAACGGCCGACTTTTTTGCCGCGTATTTTGCTAGTTTTGTAGGCAACGGCGTGCACATAAACCCGCCCGACAGCTTTAAGGTCAGCCCGGTTTCCGGGCTTACAGTCCGCATTGCGCCGGGCAGGTGCTTCATAAACGGCTACTTCGGCTGGGATAGTGAGCCCGAGGAGCACACGTTCGAACCGGATGTGGTTGCGCACTCCTATTGGCTTGTGCTTAGGCTCGACCTTGACGGCGGCTCGATTAAGAAGGTCTGGCTAACCGACCCGGCGCCAGGCGAGCTGCCGGTCCGCGAGGGCGATATATATGACCTTGTCGTAGCTCGGGTTGACGTCGGGGCGGGGGTCAGCGCGATTACCGAGATGATGATAACCGACTACAGAGACAACGCTGAACTTTGCGGGCGCGTCAAGTCACTCGTCGACGGGATTGGGCAGAACGTAGCGTACGCCGACGTCGCGGGCACGCTCGCCGAAGGTGCTATGGCGCAGCTTGTGCAGCGCGCCGGCAGCATTATGACCGGCCCGCTTACTCTGCATGGCGACCCGGCAAGCCCGCTGCACGCAGCCACGAAGCAGTATGTCGACAGCCGCGCGCCTCGGCTTGTTGAGCTTGTGCGTTTTACAAGCTCCGGCACGTTCAACCCTGCCGATTATCCGTCGGCGGGCAACCGCTATCTTATCATGATACTCGGCGCCGGCGGCGGCAGCTATAAATCCGATACTTCCACAGACTATTTTGCTTCAGGAGGCGCCGGCGCAATGCAGTTTATAGACCTCTACTTACCGCCGAACTCTCCCGTGACTTCATTTCCCGTCGTAATCGGCGCGGCGTCACTTAACTCGGACGGCGGCACTACATCTTTCTGGTGCTGGCAGGCACCCGGCGGCAAAAAAGCGACGAGCTATGCTCAGTATGGACAAGGAGGTCAGGCAGGCTCGTTTACCGGCGAACGCGGGACAGGTGACTATGGCGGCAATACGCTGTATGGCAGGGGCGCGTCGTCAAGCTCAAGCGCCGGTCGCGGCGGAGGCTCTTGGAGGGACAAGGTCGGCGGCGACGGCTTATGCGTCATATACGGTTATGTCGAATAAGGGGGCGGTAGCATGATTGTTGCGGTCATAGTTGACGGGAAAGTGACAAACCTTATTGTATGTGAAAGCGTGGAGATAGCGCAGCAGCTTTTGCCGGATGCCGTTTGCATAGACGGCGAGGGGCTGGCGATTGGCGATACCGTAGAGATACAACAGCCCGAATCCGAAGAATAGAAAAATGCGGGGGCAGCAGGCCGGAGTAGCAGAGCCTGCCTGTCCCCGCTTTTGTTTATGCAGCCGGATTATTCGCTGCCGAAAGTCTGGGCCGTCGCCTGCGGAAAATCGATATAATCCTCAGGGTTGACACAGACTCCGTCAACGGTCAGCTCGAAATGCAGGTGCGATGAGTCGGCAATCTCCACTGCCGCCGTTTCACCCACCGTTCCGATGATCTGACCGGCTGTCACAGCCATTCCCTCTTTAATACCCGGGGCAAGTTCGGGTGCGAGGTTTTTGTAAAAAGACACATATCCGTTGCTGTGAGATATGGCAACACTGACGCCCATAAAGGGGTCTTCGGTTATCTGCGAGACAACACCGTCGGCGCAGCTGTATACCGGGTCACCGAGATTGGCTTCAATGTCCACTCCGAGGTGCACCCTGTAGTCACCCATCGTAAGCGAGTAGACGGCGATATTCTCGTCATGCCCTTTGAGTATAGCACCATGGACCGGCGCGTTGAAAACCGGTGTCGAATCCTTTTTGACCGGTTCGGCCGGCTCTGCGCCGACCTCCGACGCTTCGCCTTCATTTTCGTCGTTCGCTACGACTTCTTCAGCGGGCGCCTCCGCGTCGGCCGAAGCCTCTGCCTCATCATTGTCTGCCGAGGCCTCCTTGGCGTCGGGCGCATCGTCCGCACCGCTCAAGATGTTGCCGGGGTTAGGGGCTTCTGCGCCCTGTCCACCGCTGCCGGTGGAGGGAGTTACGCTTTCGGGCGACGTGTTGCCGAGTATCGGCATCGTCTCGTTAGAGCCCTGTCTTACGATATCGGATACCGCGCCGCCACCTCCCTCATCGGCTCCGGTAACATCGCCCCAGATGCGCTTGCCCATGTTTACGAGGGTTACAACAGTTACGCCTATCAGCACAACAACGACTATGCCCAGTATAATCAGCGCCGACCTGCTGACGTCGCGGCGATTGCCACGTCCGGCGCCGCCTTTTTCCTTATCCATTAAATATTCCCATCCTTCCTAATTCCTGCTGAATATATAATGCTCAACCAAAACACGTTTTATTCAGTAAAAAATACAAAAACGCATAAAAATTCCTCCGTTCGAATACATATCCGAACGGAGGAATTCGATTTGAATTGGTGCCTGCAGCAGCAGCATAAGCGTCCCATCATAAGCTTTGCATACGGCATCAAAAAAGGCGCAATTTTACAGTTGCGCCCACCGTTATGTATATCCAGGAATCTTACACCATCGTGCTGCGCAAACTTTCCAGGCATTCACGGCAGATAAGTTTTCCGCGGAAAAACGTGACATTGTCCGCATTGCCGCAGAAAATACAAGCCGGCTCGTATTTCTTCAATATTATTTTATCATCGTCGGTGAAAATCTCAATAGCGTCGCGTGCCTTGATGTCCATAGTATTGCGAATCTCAATTGGAAGAACGATACGGCCAAGCTCGTCAATCTTCCTGACTATTCCGGTGGATTTCATTAATTGCTTTCTCCTTTAGATGTTTACAGTAAATTTCGACAGTAATTTATGCAATTTTTCTACACAATTCATGCTTTTCCAATTTTACCATTTATTTGGATTTTAGTCAAGCAATAACGCTGTTTTTTTATATATATTTTACAATTTTAATATATAATTCACATTTGGACGGTAATTTGTAACATGTTAAGTAAAGTTTTCGGCGTGCTTTGTGTGTTGTCTTTTATCTGCGCGGCGGCGACAGGCAGAATAGCAGAGCTCGGCGCGGCAGTGGCGACCGGTGCCTCATCGGCCGTTACCGTATCGCTGGGACTGCTCGGCACGATGGCGCTCTGGAATGGGATTATTCGCGTGCTCGACGCGGCGGGCGCAACTCGAGCGCTCGGTGCGCTCGCGGCACCTTTGTTACGGCTTGTCTTCCCCGACGCTTATCGCAAGCAAAACGGCATATCCGAGATCACTGCGGCGGTAACTGCCAATATGCTGGGGCTTGGCAACGCCGCTACACCGCTTTCCATCGCGGCGGTGAAAGCGCTTGCGAAAAACGGCGGTGAGGAGTTTGCCGCAAGCGGTCGGGCAACCGACGAAATGGTGACATTTGCCGTACTTTCAACCGCTTCGCTTGACATTATTCCGACAACCCTGCTTGCACTGCGCACGGCTGCCGGGTCTGCAGCTCCCGACGAGATTCTTGTGCCCGTTTGGATTTGTTCGGGCATTTGCGCCGTCGCGGCAGTGCTTTTTGCACGCTTGCCGACAATATTGGAAAAGCATATTAATAAAATGAAAGAAACGCTATCCGGTAAAAAAAGCGGAAATGTTGCCACGGCAAAATTTGCCGCAGCAAACGGAGCTGCACCGCCAAACAAATCGGGCGCGGCCACTATGGCTGCCGCGGCGGACAGTACCGCCAAATCAAACGGCACTGACGCGGCAAACATATTTGGCGCGGCGCGCGATGCGGGTATGCCCGGCGGCTATACCAATGCGCGAGCAAAACGGAGTGCCAAACCATGAATTTTGCGGCAGGAGTTGTAGTTCCGCTTGTATTTGCGGGGGTAGGGGCACTTTTGCTTTTCTCCAGGCGCGAAAAGTCACAGCTTTACTTTGATGCGTTTGTCTCGGGTGCGCGCGAAGGTATCGAGACCGCTGTAAAGCTGTTTCCCACACTCGTAGCCCTGTTGTGCGCGGTGGCAATGTTCAATGCAAGCGGCGCGACCGAACTGCTTGCAAAGATAGCGACGCCGGTGCTTTCCGCACTCGGCATACCTTCCGAGCTTGCGACATTGCTTTTGGTCAGGCCGGTATCGGGCAGCGCGTCGTCTGCGCTTGCCGCTGAACTGCTGTCGCGCGTGTCGCCTGACAGCTATGCGGGACGCTGTGCTTCAGTGATTTTGGGCAGCTCGGATACGGCAGTTTACATTGTCGCGCTTTATTTCTCCGCGGTGGGGGCAAAAAAGGCGCGACACGCATTGCCTGCCGCCCTTTGTGTGACCGCGCTGTGTGCGGTGCTTGCCTGCGCCATTGTGCGCTGGCTGATGACGTAGACAGAGAGCAGATTGTAGTAGCCGCGGTTTGCGGCCGCTCCCTTGCCTTGTCGCCAACCGGCGCTTTGTTTGGGGTTTTATACCGCTGCGCCGGGCCGGTTTACTTGCCCGTGCCATAAAACTCCGCTTTTCACCGTTTGCGCCGCCCATTCGTTTTAAATCGACGAACAGGCGGCTGCAAGTCACGCGCGATATATTATATCATTTGATTATTTTGGAAATATAAAGTTTTTTTGAATTTTTTTAGAAAACTCATGAAAAAAATGCAACAAAAACTAAACTCGCTTAAGTTTGGCGTAAGTTGCCATCAGTTTTTTCGTGCCGAAGTTGTCAAATGCTATCTCGTACAGCAAATCGGCGCCCATCTCCTGCACTGATATAACAGTGCCGTGACCGAACGTCAGGTGCTGCACTTCGTCGCCCGCCTCGAACCTTTCGATGGATGACGCACGACCTATGCCGCCGGCAACCGCTGTTTTGCGGAAAAATTCCTTTGAGATGACATTTTTTCGCTGGCGTGAGGAGGTCGGCTGCTCGTTTGCTTTCTCGACCACATCGGGCGGTGTCTCGCGGTCGACAACCTCATCCGGCATCTCCGAAATGAACCGCGAGGGCTGGTTATATTGGGTATGACCGTATAAAAGCCTTTCCTTAACATGCAGGCAAAACAGCTTTTCACGCGCGCGGGTGATCGCCACATAAGCCAGCCGGCGCTCTTCCTCCAGCTCCTCGGGATTGGTAATCGACTGGATTCCGGGGAATATCCCCTCCTCGAACCCGGGTATGAACACGACCGGAAACTCCAATCCTTTTGCGCTGTGGATTGTCATGAGCACCACGGCGTCCGCATCTTTATCATAGTTGTCGATGTCCGCAACCAGCGCTGTTTCCTCGAGGAAACCGGAAAGGGTCGGCTCGTCGTGCGACTGCTCGTAGGCAATGACGTTCGAGATAAGCTCTTTGACGTTCTCAAGCCGCTCGGCTTCCGCTTCGCCGCCGGCTTCGAGCATGGCGCGATAGCCTGTTACCTCTACCGTCTGCTCGACAAGCTCGTGCAGCGGCACTTCTCCCTCGAGCGTCTGCAGCTTTCTAATCATCTCCACAAAATCGCGCAGCTTGTATGCCGATTTTGAAATCTGCGGATATTCCGACGCATTTTCCATGATCTCGAACATCGGGACCCTGTGTATGTCGGCAAGCTCCATTAAATGATTTACGGTGGTCTCGCCTATCTTGCGTTTCGGCTCGTTTATAATCCGGCGCAAGCGCAAATCGTCGCTGGTATTATTTATAACACTGAGATATGCTATGATGTCCTTTATCTCTTTGCGCTCGTAAAACCGCGTGCCGCCTATCATGCGATAGGCAACGCCGCTGCGCGCAAACACCTGTTCAAGGCTGTTCGACTGTGCGTTCACGCGGTAAAGCACCGCAAAATCGCTGAATTTCCGCTTTTCGCGGATAACCAGCTCCATGATTTTGTTTATAATAAATTTCGCCTCATCGACCTGGTTTGACAGTTTACGGACCACAATCGGGTCGCCTGAGCCCGCATCCGTCCACAGCTCTTTCCCGCGGCGGCCGATGTTGTTGCGAATCACAGCGTTTGCAGCCGTCAATATGTTCTGTGTCGAACGGTAATTCTGCTCAAGTTTAACGACCTTTGCGTCCGGAAACTGCGAGTCGAACGTCAATATATTTTCAATCGTCGCGCCCCTGAACTTGTAGATGCTTTGGTCGTCGTCGCCGACAACCATGAGATTGCGGTGCTTGCCCGCCAAAAGCAGGACAAGCTCAAGCTGGGCGACGTTTGTGTCCTGATATTCGTCTACACATATATACCGGAATTTGTTTTGATAATACTCGCGCGCCTCATCACAGTTTCTGAGCAGCATTACGGTGCTCATTATGATGTCGTCGAAGTCAAGCAGGTTAGACTCGAGCAGTTTGCGCTGGTAAAGCGTATAAAGCGCCGCCATTTGGCGCATCCTATGGTCATTTCCTGCCTGAGCCGCAAATTCTGCCGGTGTTATCAGCTTGTCCTTTGCGCGACTTACAGTATTTTGCACCGTTTTGATGGGGAGCAGCTTTTCGTCTATATTCAGCTCCTTAAAGCACTGCGAAAAGACGCGTTTCGAGTCTTCCGTATCGCATATCGTAAACCCGGGTTTATAGCCGGCCTGCTCGGTATATTTGCGCAGCATGCGCAGGCAGACAGAGTGAAACGTTCCGGTCCACAAATCGGAAGCAATATCTTCGCCCAGCTGCCCCGCAAGCCGTTCTTTCATCTCGCCCGCGGCTTTGTTTGTGAATGTAATCGCCAAAACTGACCACGGCGGGCATGGATTTTCGATGTACTCGCTGAGCACGGCTTCCATGCCCTCTCGGTCGTACGAAAGCGCGGTCTGAAGGCGCTCGACATCGGCTTGTGAAAGACTTGCGGGCAAACGGTCGGAAAAATACGAGTTTCCGTACTTTATCATGTATGCAATGCGCTGAACAAGCACTGTCGTCTTTCCGCTGCCAGCGCCTGCCAGCACAAGCAGAGGCCCGTTTACGGTGAAAACCGCTTCCCGCTGTCTTTCGTTCAGCGACTCATAAAGTTTGTCGAAAAGTTTTCGTTTAAAGGCAAGAAACCTCTGTCCGAGCCCGCCCAAATCCGTTAAATTCTCGGTTTTATCCATGTTCCGCTCCCTATCCGTCAAAGCAGAAGAACGCCGCGTACGGCATTCTTCACATGCACATTTTTTAAGCGCAAAAATAGCCATTGTAACGTTTATATTAACATTATAACACAACGCCGGACCCAAGTCAAGCAAGCTGAATGTCTTTTAAGGCGGCATTTTGCTTGACCGCAACATCACGGAGATGGTATAATCGCTGTAAAATGTCGTTTTTCGGAGCGTAAACTATGAAAAACCCGGAAAAGCCCGTCATATCGGATACCACGCTGCATCCACCGTCGGAGGCGGGCATAGTCGCGCGGCTCTGCGCGCCCGCGGCAGAGTTTTACTCCGTCGAGTGCGTCGGTGTGGTTGACTCTACAAATACGATAGCCAAACGCATGGCGGCGGAAGGCTGTGCCGCCGGTAAAGTGATTGTCGCCGACGGACAAACCGCGGGGAGAGGGCGGCTCGGACGGGCGTTTCATTCCCCGCGCGGTACGGGGCTTTATCTCAGCGTTGTGCTGCGCCCACAGGACGAGCTTGCAAAGCCAGAGTTTATCACCACCGCGGCGGCGGTAGCGGTTTGCCGCGCCATTGAAAGCACAGCTGCAACCCGTCCCGCCATAAAGTGGGTAAACGATGTGCTGATAGGCGACCGAAAAGTCTGCGGCATACTCACCGAAGGGTCGGCCTCGCGGGCGGGCGGTCTGGATTTTGCGGTGCTCGGGATCGGCATTAACCTTGTCTGGCCTAAGGGCGGCTTTCCCGCCGATATCGCCGGCACCGCCGGCGCGCTTTTTAAAGGCGAGGTGCCGCCTGCCGACCTGCCTGACCGCGTCGCAGCCGCGGTTCTGAGCAACTTTGCAAAGCTTTATGTGCTGCCCTCTGCCGACCCCTCCGAGATTGTGCGGCTGTATAAATCGTATTGCACCACACCGGGCAAGCACATAACGGTTATTTGCGGCAGCAGTCGCAGGCCGGCACTGGCGCTGGGGCTGGACGACTCGCTGCATCTTCTGGTGCGCTATGACGACGGCGAGGAAGAGGCGCTCGCCTTCGGCGAAATCAGCATCCGACCGGACGACAAACAGACAGATACCGAAAGCAAATAACCCCTGTCGAGCATAAACTCGACAGGGGTTATTCTCCTGAAGCGGAGGGTCTCCGCTCTGTCCGTGACTTTTTATCCGCTGCTAATCCAGCCTTTCGGTCGGCCGCGGGGTCGCGCCGCCAATCCGAGAGCGCAGCATGCTTTCAAACGATTCGCTGCATTCAAGCCTTATCTCAACGAGCTTGTCGTTGAACTCGAATAGGGCGCATACGACCCGCGCGCCGAACAGGTTGCGCTTGAAATTATAGACCATCGCCGGCTTACCGTGTTTTTTCTCGGCTTCCTCGCGCGATTTTTTGTCGCCGGCATACACGTCAATGAGTGTCGTGCAGGACAGGCTGCAAACCGTTTTGCGGCGCATGCCCTGAACGCGCACGACCGAAAAATCGTATCTTCCGTCAAACGGCTGCTCGTCCGCTCCGGCCGCTACGGCTATGCCATCGTTATGGTATGTGCCGCTACCCGGCACACTGCGGGTTAGCAGCTCGTATTCAAAGTATGTTAAAACAAAGCGCTGCGTAATTTGTATGCCCGCAACGGCAAAACCTACTGCAAATATATGAAGTATTCCGCGCGGCATATTCGGCGTGCCCGCAAGCAGCAGGCAGACGGCTGTCGAAAAAACAAGCAGACCCGACAGCACACCGGCGGAATTGTTTAGTTTCGGTGGTATATATCTCATAAAAACCTTTATATTTGTATTCTGCCGATTTTCTGCAAGAAAAGGGCGTTTTTCAAAAAATTCGTGTCACTGTAGCCGATTTTTTCACCCTATCGGCACTGCGGCATAAACTGATAACAAACAATCCGTAACCGGGAGGCGTGGCGATGAGAGCAAAAAATCTGTGCCGGGCGGCGGGTGTGGTGGTAATAGCATTCGGCGGCGGGATACTTCTCACTTTCTTTCTGCCCGTACATCTGCTTATAATTGTGGAATCGGCAGCTTTGGTCGCGGCTGGGCTTTTGATCTTTCTTTTTCGCTGACAGGCAATAAGCAATTTACCTTCCAAACAACTGCGCGGCAACCTGCCGCAGAAAGCGAGCGTACATAGCGCCATGAAAATTATAGTTTTGAAATCACCGAGAATTTTAAGGCCGCTTCTCCGCAGACTTTTTATGCGGAAAAAGAAGTAGATGTCGCCGGGCCGCGCCCTCTTATACCGCGGCTTTGGGCATCTGCATGTATTTTAGGCAAATGCCGCAAAACTATTCCCGTCGCACCACAGCGCACGGCAAACCTTTGTCTATCAAAGAACTTTCAGCCGCGGACGAGCGACCGGCACGCTCACATCCGCGGTTTATTTCCACGGTTTTTTGGACTTCAGCTCGGCGTACAGTGTCACATAGCTTTCGTGGCGCGTGCGCGCGACTTTGCCCTCCTCGATCGCTTCGATAATGACGCAGCCCTCCTCTTTCGTGTGCGAGCAGTCGTTGTATCGGCACCGGCCGAGATAGGGCTGAAACTCGCGGAAGGCATAATCCAAGTCATCCACTTCCATGAAATCGTAACGGATAAAATCCAGCAGACTGAAGCCGGGCGTATCGGCTATATATCCGCCGCCTTCGATTTCATAAAGGGTGACGGTGCGCGTCGTATGCCTTCCCCTGCCCAGTTTGCGGCTGACCTCGCCGACCTCGGGCGCAAAATGCGGATAGATATGACCGAGCACCGTGGATTTGCCCGCGCCGGAAACCCCCGCAAACGCCGATATTTTGCCCGCGCCGTCGTTTTTGACAAAATTGTGGAGAGCGTCAATATCGCCGCTGCCTTCGGTAACCGACACCGCAAAAGCCGTGTAGCCCGCGAGCCTGTATATGGCGGCAAGCTCGTCCGCCCGCTCGGGCGCAAGGTCACGCTTTGTCACTATTATCACCGGCTCGATTCCGTTGTGTTCGGCGACACAGGTCATTTTGTCGATGCTGATCGGCTGGGGATCGGGCTTTGCGGCCGCCGCGGTAATATAGAGCAGGTCGATGTTTGCGACCGGCGGCCTGACCAGCTCCGACCGGCGGGGATGAACTGCGGCAATAAACCCGTCGGACGCCGAACCGCGCGTGGCCGCTGTGCTTTTTTCCGCGACGCGCTTTTCGGCCAAACTCGCGGGGTCATATTCGACCGTCACCCTGTCGCCGACCAGCGGTGTGACGCCCTGATGCCTGAATACGCCTCTTGCCGGACAACGCAGCACCTCTCCGTCGTCACAGCGTACAGTGTAAAGACCGCCGACGGCGGCGGTTATAATTCCGTCAATTTGCTTCATAAAACGACAGTATTTATCACTTCTCTCCCTTCCTGCTTATATCTAATTGCACCGCTCCGCTACCTCTGCAAGGTCGGAGCCGGAAATGTTCTGGTATATCCGCAGCCCAAACTGCGGGATTACCGTTATAACATGCTCAAATATTTCCGATTGGATGTCCTCGAACCTGTCAAAATTAGTGGCGGCGGCAAAAGCATATATTTCAAGCGGGATGCCGTGCTCTGTCGGGTCGAGATACCTGACTTTTAGGAGCATGTCGCCCCGTATATCGGGGTTATTTTGCAGAAATCCGGTAAGATAGGCGCGCAGCGCGCCGAGATTTGTCGGCGGCGGCCCGCCCTGCGAGCCCGCTACGCTTAAGTACTCTTTGACATACGGCATTTTCCCGAGCCGCACAGCCAGCTCGTCGTCCACAAATCGCACGCTGCGCATGTCGATATTTACGGCGCGCTTGATTCGCCGGCCGCCTATCTCCCACATGCCGCGCCAGTTGTGAAACGACTCGCTCATAAGCGCGTGTGTAGGAACCGTGGTGATAGATTTGTCCCAGTTTTGCACCTTGACGGTGTGCAGGGATATATCGACAACAAACCCGTTTGCGTCCCGGGTCGGCATCTCTATCCAGTCGCCGATATGCAGCATGTCGTTTTCGGTAAGCTGAATGCTTGCGACAAAACCTAAAATGGTGTTTTGAAATATCAGCATCAGCACTGCGGTCGCCGCACCTATTCCGCCGAGTATCCACGCCGGCGACTTGTCGAGCAGCGCGCTTATACCGAGCACCGCGGCAATTATATATGAGGCGATTTTGATAACCTGAAGATAGCCTTTAATCGGGCGCAGCTTTGACATTTCATAGGTGCGATAGATGTCGTCTACCGCGTCGAGCAGCCGCCCGAAGGCAAGCAGCGACGCAAGCACGCAAACGAAGCCCGCAAGTCCGCGCACAAATGCCTCGCCCGGCCCGAAAGCCGGCGAAAAGAAATACAGCATCAGCGCCGGTATAAGCAGCACCAGCCGGTCGAAAACGCCGCGTGCATGAAATACGCCGGCCCACTTGACTTTGCTTTTCTTTGTTGCGGTGCCAATCAACATGAGCAGAGGCTTTTTTACGACAAAATAAGCCAGCGCGCAGCATAATATCGCAGCAAAAGCAACACCGGCACCTGCCAAACCCGCTGCCGCGGTTTCATCCATACCGGTACCTGCCAAAAAATTCGTAACTGTTTGGGTCAATCCTGTTTGCTCCACTTTTAAACCCTTTTGGGAAACGGCTATATTAATGTTTCAAGGTGTGTTATGCGTGACGTAGAGTATAACCGCGATGCAGCGGTCAGTTATGCCCATACCTGGGCATACAAGCGCAATCCCCGCTATGCCGATTTTGCCGGTATGGGGGGCGACTGCACAAATTTTGTGTCCCAGGCACTATATGCAGGCTCGGGCATAATGAACTACACGCCGACCTTCGGCTGGTATTATCGCAATATAAACGACCGAGCGCCGGCCTGGACGGGCGTGCAGTATCTTTATAATTTTCTAACAACAAACAAAGGCGTCGGGCCGGTCGCCGTCACCGCAGACCTCGGCACTGTCGAGCCCGGCGACGTGGTGCAGCTTTCGTTTGACGGCAGCCGCTTCGCGCACACCGCCATAATCGTGGCTGTGTCAGGCAGCCCGCCCACACCGGGCACGGTGCTTGTCGCCGCTCACGAGATAGACTGCGACTACCGTCCGCTCGACACATATATTTACCAGCGGGTGCGCTTTTTGCACATCACGCATGTCCGAAAATGGTAGCCTGCTATCCAGCTTCCTATAATATTATACCATTTTACCGCTTGCAGCGCAAGTCGGTACTTTAATTTCCTGCACCGCGATTTATGTGCCCGCGCTCGTTGACAAGTTTGCGCTGCAGTGTTATAATTATGCGACAATATCGGACAAGCAATCACTGCACAAAACAATAAACAGGCTCAAGGAGATAAAAATGGCTGATTTTGCAAGTTCGAGCGCAACGCTTGCCGAGGTGTGCGAGGCTACGGGCCTTTCGTACCGCGACATGGCGTATGCGACCTATGACGCATTTATAGCTGAATACTATCGGGACGGCGAGTTTACAAACGCCGATTTTTGGGACAACGCCGAAATTTTTGAAACAGTGGTCGACGCGTTTGAGCGCACCGGTGACGAGAAATTTCTCGCTCACATTCGCGAGATTTCGGCAGCCACGATAAAGAAAAACGGCAATAACTGGGCGCACAACATCTACAACGATGATATTATGTGGCTGGTTATCGCCTATACGCGTGCCTATATGCTCACCGGCATAGGCGAATTCCTCGATTATGCCAAAGAGAATTTTCACGTTGCGTGGGAGCGCTCCTATGACGACGCACTCGGCGGCGGGCTGTGGTGGCGCACCGACCGGCAGTGCAAAAACGCCTGCATCTGCGGCCCCGGCTCGATTGCGGCTTGCCTGCTCGGCAAAGTGACCGGCGACGAGCGGTATTTCGAGGGTGCAGCGTCGGTCATGGACTGGGTGTTCAAAACCCTGTTTGAACCCGACACCGGCCGGGTGTACGACTGCATCAACATCGACGGCTCGATAAACAGGTGGGCCTCGACCTACAACCAAGGTACATTCATCGGTGCATGCACTCTGCTCTGGGAGCATACCGGCGACGAAAAATACCTAAATTACGCAAAGAAAGCCGCCGATTTCGCGCTAAACGAGATGTATGCGGGCGGTGTCATGAACAACGAGACGGCCGGCGGCGACCTCATCGGTTTCAAGGGAATACTTACCCGCTGGCTGCGCAAGTTTGCGCTAAAGACCGACAGTCACGAGTATATCGACTGGCTGCGGCTCAACGCGGCGGCGGCCTGGTCGAACCGCAACAAAGACGGTCTTATATGGACGGCATGGGGCGACAAGACGAGCGACGATATTTCTGAGTATGACGTGTTCGGCATGAGCACCGCGGTCGCGCTCATGTTCAATTGCATAAAATAAGCAAAAATCCAAAGTCGGAGTACACATTTTCGTGCACTCCGACTTTTTTGTTTTACGATGTGCGGTTTTACGGCTCGTCACTGAGCATATCTGCGCTGCGCCTCCAAATTTTCAGTCCGGCAGCACAGACGGCGGCGCCCGAAAGCGACACTGCCATAAACGAGATTACGGTTACAGTCCAGCCGAACGATGACGAAATCAGCCCGATTGTCACACCAGAAAGTGAGGCAGCCGCATACGAGCAGAAGTTTAAAAATCCCGTCACCGACGAGGAGCGGTTGAGCCGGGCGAACCTGAACGGGATAAAGGTCAACAGCATCGAGTTTATACCCAGCATCGTCCCGCTGGTTATCGAAATCAAAAGCACCGCAAATATAGCGGGCACTATGCCGCGCACACCGGCTAGCGAGATGAACACAAGAGGGATAAACGAAATTGCGCTGATACCGAACAGCAGGGCGCAGGTGCCAAGCTCGTTGCGTATATAGCGCACGTTTATCATGCGCGCGAAATAAATGCCGGTTATATTTACTATGGGAAGCACGGTCGAAAGCGCCGCCACAGCCGCATCGTCCATGCCGAAATACTCGCTTATATATGATGGAACCCAAAGGTCGAGCCCGTCCTTGAGTATCCCGTTAAAAAGAATACCACCGATTGCAAAACAAAGACCCGTATAGAGTATTAATACCGGTAGACTTGCTTTTTTAAGCTTTGCAAGATGTTCGGGAAGCGGGGCGCTCTGCACCGCGTCCGGTGTATCAGTACGCTCGGGCGTACTTTGCGCGCCCTCGGTCGCTTTTTGGCGCGAAAGCGCGGTCATATTGATATAAAATATAGTTGACGCGGCGGCAAGAATAACGCCGCAGCCGAAAAAGGCGGCGCGCCAATCGGCAAATCCGAGCACGGCGGCACAAACCAAATATGACAGCACAGTACCGGTCGGTATAGAGACCGAGATTGCGACCCCGCCCGACTGACGCTCCTTTTCGCTTAACCCTTCCGAAAGGATGCGTATAGTCGGCGCCCATATCATCGAACAGAAAAACCCGTTTATACCCCATATTATCGGGAAGAATGCGGGCGTGCTGTTTGCACCCATGGCTATATTGGCGGCGGCGGCGCCCATCAGTCCGCCGGCTATCATATATTTGGGGTTTATGCGGTCGCCGAGCAGCCCGTTTATAAGCTGGCCGCAAGCGTAAGCCGCAAGGAATGCCGTCCCCGTCGTGCCGCCGAGCACCTTGTCGATTACCCCCGCCTCTATCATGCCCGGCATGCAGACCGAAAAGTTTTTACGCCCGATGTATATTGCCGAGTAAGCAAAAAAACAGAGCAAAAACAGTCGCCGGGATTCCCTGGAAAACACCGGTTTTCTCATAAAAGCTCCTGTCTGGGCGCTCGGTTTAACACAAAATTTGCCACCGGAAAAGTCGGAATATTACAGCGTCGGGCATCCGCGCGAGACTGCGCTGCTTTGTTTTTGTCTGTCATTTTACAGCTCCGCTTTGCAATTTGGGTTGATTAATATATTATGCAATAATTTGCCGGCAAATTCAAGGGGGAGTAAAAGAAAAGTCCCCGCGTGGGGGACGCTATTTCAATCTATCTCAACGCGATAGAGGCAACAAGAGACACCATGGAAAACAACAAAATTTTATATTAAAATACATTATCAAATGCAAATAGGCATAATCAATCAACTGGAAGTTTATACATATCTGATACGGGATCATTTAATGAAATTTCAATTACATCCTCGTTACTTTGTGGACTAATCATAAACTTTAACTCATAAAATCCGTCATTGTCAATGTCAGGCTTGGGAACTCCTTCATATTGGAAATCGCTAATCGATAATGTTGCATACAGCGTTTCCCCAGGCCTTATCATATTTGTATAATGTTCAACAGCCCATCCGTTTTCTTCGAGATCTTTTTTGTATTTTGTCTGATCAATTCCGCCAAATCCTGCATACTGCAATATTTCATAAGTCCCATCAACTTTAGTACCAATGACCATACATGTTACTCTAACAATACTTTCGCTATTGTTTGTTACTTTAAAGATGTCATTTGAATACAGAAATGTTACTTCGCCTACTTGAAAGAAACCATTATCCTTAATAACATCTCCTGATTGCAGCAAATATGGAGTAATACTTTTTTCATTGGTTTCATTATCACTTGTTTTTTCATTGTTGTTTGTTTTTTGATTGATATCTAAATAAAAGCTCGGCAATTTTTCAGGAAAAACAACTATTCTACACGAAGTATGTAATGAAACATTAAATAAAATTATTAAAATCGCAATTATCTTTTTATGCATTGTAACATCCTCCGAAAATATTTCCCCTATCCCACGTCCCCCGTGTGGGGGACGACACGTGCCTGCTGGTACTTTTTCCGATGGCGTAATAATTTCAACCCACGTCCCCCGTGTGGGGGACGACGCTATCCTTTAGCCAAACAAAATCGGACGCGTATGATTTCAACCCACGTCCCCCGTGTGGTGCGCAAATGCAAGCGACGACAGCGTCTTTCCCCCACCGGTCGGGACGGTGAGTCTGTATATTCCCCGCTCACCCTCCGCCGCCGCGCGGCAAGCGGCGAGAATTTCGGCGCGTTTTTGGTTTATCGGGCCGGCGGCACCGGCAAATTTCGACCGCATGTGCGCGTCAAACCGCGCTTTGAGCGTCGGAATATCCTCCCCACTTATGCGGCTGATCTTGCCGTCCGACATAAAATGCTCGGTATCGAGGAAATCCGCGTCCACGAGCGCCGAAAACAACATGCGCCCGAGAAACTGCAGGCTGTAATTATTTTTGAACTCCTTCGGCAGCGCCGCTTGAGTGCCTATCGGCCCAAGCTCACTTTCATAAGCGCCGAAATCAAATACCATCTTTTCCCGGCGGTTGTACTTGCCGAAAAAAGTACCGCTGTCTTCAGGCGAATTACGCGAGCCGGTGTCTGGAAGCCCGCTGTGATGTCCCGCTATCGCATGGGCGAGCATTATATATACAGGGTCGCGTGTCTCAAATCCTTTTTTGGCAAGCAGGTATGCGCCGGCAGACGAGTGCTCGTACTGAATGCCGCTGCCGTCCAGCCGCGCCTGAAACGTGCTTGTGTATTTTCCGTCGTCGTGATGCAGTCCAATTGTCCTGCCGTACTCTGAAAACCCGAAAGCGCCGGCAAATTGCCCTGCACGCTCCGCTACGCCCATCGCGTGCTCTTTCATGCTTTGTTTTCTGCCGTCTTCAGACTTGCGAGCGTAATATGTCATTTTGCATCACCAACACCCTCTTTACAAATTTTAATTTATACATAATGATACCAACGATGTACATACATGTCAATAGTTGTCAGGGTCCGAAATGTTTTGTAAAATAAAGGGCTGCTTTCGCAGCCTTCAAAATTTTGATATGCGGGTTTTTCAAGCAGTGAGCATATTGCTCCTGCCTTTTCAAGGCAACCGTAGTAGATATTCACTCAACGACAAGTCGCAGGCAAGCGTAAACGCATTGCCGACGTTGTCATAAATAATGTCTTTCATCTGCGCTGCGCGTGTAATTGATTTTGAACGCGGTCTGATAATACGCCGGAAACACTGAAAAGCCGCAAACCGGTTGTTTCTCGGTTTGCGGCCTATAATTTCACTTTATCATTCCCATTCAATTGTTGCCGGCGGCTTGCCGGTGATGTCGAACACGACGCGGCTGATTCCCCTCACCTCGTTTACGATACGTGATGCGGTGCGCGCAAGCGTGGCGTGCGGGATGCGCGTATAGTCACAGGTCATAAAATCGGTAGTTGTAACCGCGCGCAGAGCAAGCACATACGCATAAGTGCGCCCGTCCCCCATAACGCCTACCGAACGGGTGTTGGTAAGCACCGCGAAATACTGGTCGGGCTTCTTTTTCAACTTGTCGAACTCGGTGCGGCATATATAGTCGGCCTCGCGCAAAATATCGAGTTTTTCGCGCGTCACCTCGCCGATTATGCGGATTGCAAGCCCCGGGCCGGGGAATGGCTGGCGCTCGACAAACGCATCGGGCAAACCGAGCCTGCGGCCCAGCTCGCGTACCTCGTCTTTAAACAGCCCTCTCAGCGGCTCTATGATGCCCTCGAATCCTATCTCCTCGGGCAGGCCGCCGACATTGTGGTGGCTTTTTATTTTCGCCGATTTGCCGACGCCCGACTCGACAACGTCCGAGTAAATTGTGCCCTGCGCAAGGAAGTGTATCTCGCCAAGTCGTTTCGCCTCTTCCTCGAACACCGCCACAAACTCCGCGCCGATTAGCTTGCGCTTCTGTTCAGGGTCGGTCACGCCTGCAAGCTTTGCAAGGAAGCGGTCGGCGGCGTCAACGCGTATAAAGTGCAGATCACGGCCGGAAAACGCGGCCTCGACCTCGTCAGACTCGTTTTTGCGCATGAAACCGTGGTCAACGAAAATGCAGGTGAGCTGGCCGGGCACCGCTCGCGACAAAAGCGCCGCGCAGACCGACGAGTCCACTCCGCCCGACAGCGCGAGCAGCACACGCTTGTCCCCAACCCGCTCGCGAATCTCGGAAACTGACTGCTCTATATAGTCGTCGATGCTGTAGTCGCCCGTCGCGCCGCAGACATCGAAAAGGAAATTGCGCAAAATCTCCTGACCTTCGTCGGTGTTTTTGACCTCGGGATGAAACTGCAGCGCATAGAGCTTTCTCTCCACGTTTCCACAAGCCGCAATAGGGCAGGTTTTGGTCTTGCCGAAGCATTCAAATCCCTCCGGCAGGGTTTTCACACGGTCGTGATGGCTCATTAGCACCATCGGTCGGGTATCTATACCCCTAAACAGCACACAATTATCGTCAAGCTCCGCCTTGACGCGCCCATATTCGCCCTGCTCGCCGCGGGTGACCTCGCCGCCCAGCATGTGACACATGAGCTGCATACCGTAACAAATGCCGAGCACCGGTATGCCCAGCTCAAACAGCCTCGGGTCGGCTGTCAGTGCGTCATCTTCATCGACGCTGCTCGGCCCACCCGTCATTATTATGCCAATGGGGCGGGACGCTGTAATTTCGTCAAGTGTTGCGTTGCCCGGCAAAATTTCGGAATATACGCCGAGCTTGCGTATGCTCTGTGCGATAAGTTCTTTATACTGCCCGCCGAAATCGAGCACCACTACGGTTTGCTTGTGACCTGTCATAAGTTTCTCCCTAAAACCAAATTAAACCCGCTTTGCCGAAGCGGGGAGCGAAATAACTTTAAAATCCGGAGCGGTGGTCGGGCACGTCAACATACCCTATCCACCGCGATTTTACAAAAAAGCATAAATGAATGGGCATGGGCAGCCCCAATTCTGTCCGCAATTGTCTTTTGATTAAAGCTCTATTATCGCGTCGCGCTCGGCGCCGACCGAAATGTATTTAATAGGACACTCGACGGCGCGCTCGATAAAATCCACATACTCACGCGCCTCGGCCGGCAGCTCGGACAGCTTGCGACATCCCGATATATCGGTTTTAAAACCTTTGAAATATCTGAAAACCGGCTTTGCTCTCACCAGTCTGTCGCCGGCCGGAAACTCGTCCGTTATCTCGCCGTCGATGTTATATGCGACGCAGACCGGAATCTCGTCCATGTATGAGAGCACGTCAAGTTTTGTCAGCGCAAGCTCGCCGGCGCCTTGGACTTTTACACCGTATTTCGAGGCAGGCACGTCAAATGCGCCGACCCTGCGCGGACGTCCGGTAGCCGCACCATACTCGCCGCCTGCCTTGCGGAGCGTCTCCGCCTCCGCACCGAACAACTCGGCAGTAAACGGGCCGCCGCCCACACAGGTAGAGTAGGCTTTCATGATGCCTATGACCTTGTCCGGCCTTAAAGCCGGCACACCGGCGCCGATTGGCGCATAGGCGGCGATGTTGTTCGACGACGATGTGTAGGGATAGATACCGAAGTCGATGTCGCGCAGCGCGCCAAGCTGCGCCTCAAACAGTATGTCGCGCCCGCCCTTTGCCGACTCGTACAGATATTTGCCCGTATCGCAAATAAACGGCAGCAGCGGATTTCCCCAGCGCTCGAGCCATTCCATCGTCTCGTCGACCGAGACAGGCTCGGCTTTGTATGCACCCGCAACAGTAAGGTTCTTCCATTCAAGCAGCGCCGTAATCTTGTCGCGCAGCGTACCGGGCGAAAGGAGGTCGCCCATGCGGATGCCCTTTTTCATATATTTGTCGGAATAGACGGGGGCTATACCCCGCCTTGTCGAGCCGTACTGCCTTTCGGCGAGCCGCTCTTCCTCGAGGATATCAAGCAGCCTGTGGAAGGGAAAGCAGATTGTTGCTCTGTCGCTGATTTTGAGATTGTCCGGCGCGATTTTGATGCCCGCCGAAGCCAGCCTTTCCATCTCCTCGCCGAGGTGCTGGATGTCAATCACCATGCCGCCCCCCATGACATTCACAGTTTCCTCCCGCAGAATGCCCGAGGGCAGCAGATTCAGTATAAACTTGCCCTTTTCGTTTATGACAGTATGACCGGCGTTGTTGCCTCCCTGATAGCGGACTATAATATCATAGCGGCTGCCGAGCAGGTCGACCATGCGGCCCTTTCCTTCATCGCCCCAGTTAATGCCGACAATTGCGCAAAGCATTAATTTTCCCTCGCAATACTAAAAGGCTGAAAACAAGCTAAACCCTGACTTCGGTTTCCGCTTCGGGCAGGTCGTACTCCGATAGTTTTGCTCGAATCTTTTTCACATATTCCTCGGTCTGCTCGCGCGCAAAGCCCGTGTATTTTTCGGGGTCAAGCAGCTCTGAAAGCTCGCTTTCGGTGAGCCCGAACCGGCTGTCGGCTGCGATACGTGCGATAAGGTCATTCGGTGTACCCTCGGCTTTTGCGGCTCGACCGGCCGCGACCGCATGCTCGCGGATAGCCTCGTGCAGCATCTGCCGGTCGCCGCCCTTTTTGACGCAGTACATCAGGATGTTTTCGGTTGCGATAAACGGCAACTCTTCATTGAGATGGCGCTCTATCATTTTAGGATAGACCGTCAGGCCCGAAATTACACTCTTGTAAAGACCCAGTATTGCGTCGACCGCGAGAAAAGCCTCGGGAATGCTGATGCGCTTGTTTGCCGAGTCGTCGAGCGTGCGCTCAAACCACTGTGACGACGCTGTCATCGCGGGGTTAAGCGCGTTTACAATCACATAGCGCGAAAGTGACGCTATGCGCTCGCTGCGCATTGGATTGCGTTTGTATGCCATCGCCGACGAGCCGACCTGCTTTTCTTCAAAAGGCTCGTCGACTTCTTTAAGATGCGACAGCAGTCTTATATCGCTCGAGAACTTATATGCGCTCTGGGCTATGCCGGACAGCACAGTCATTACCATGTAGTCGACTTTGCGCGGATAGGTCTGACCGCTGACGTCGTATACTCCGTCAAAGCCCATTTTCTCGGCTATCTTGCGGTCAAGCTCGCAGACTTTTTCAATGTCGCCGCCAAACAGCTCGCGAAAGCTGGCTGCCGTACCCGTCGCGCCGCGGCAGCCGAGCAATTTTAGGCTCTTTACGGCACGGTCAGCCTCCTCAAGGTCAAATGCAAGGTCCTGCAGCCACAGTGCCGCGCGTTTGCCCACCGTTGTGGGCTGGGCAGGCTGGAAATGCGTGAAGGCAAGCGTCGGCAGCCCCTTGTATTTTTCGGCAAAATCGCAAAGCGAGCGCATCACCGAAACAAGAAGCGCACGCACGCGGTTCAGCGCATCGCGCATTATGATTATATCGGTGTTGTCTCCCACAAAGCAGGAAGTCGCGCCAAGGTGTATGATAGGCTTTGCTTTCGGGCACTGCACGCCATAGGCATAGATATGCGCCATCACGTCATGGCGCACCTCGCGCTCGCGCGCCTCGGCGACGTCGTAGTTTATATCGTATATATGAGCTTTAAGCTCGTCAATCTGCTCCTGTGTAATGTCAAGCCCCAGCTCTTTCTCGCTTTCTGCAAGCGCGACCCACAGCTTGCGCCAAGTCGAAAACTTTATATCCTGCGAGAAAAGGCGCTGCATCTCCCGGCTCGCATAGCGCTCCGAAAGCGGACTGACGTAACTTGAATATTTGTCATGCAAGGACACTTTGCAACCTCCGCAAAACCTCGCGATATGCGCCAAGCATATCGCCCATATCTCGGCGGAAACGGTCTTTGTCAAGTTTGCTGTTTGTTTCCGCATCCCACAGCCGGCATGAATCGGGGGATATTTCGTCGCATAATATTATGCCGTCTCCCGAGCGCCCGAATTCAAGCTTGTAGTCGACGAGCTTAATCCCGCATTTTGCAAACAGCTCGCAAAGCAGCTCGTTTACGCGCAGGGCTACCGAACGCATATAGTCAAGCTCGTCCTGCGTCGCAAGCCCGAGCGCGGTTATCTGGCTGTCGTTTATCATCGGGTCGCCCAGCTCGTCGCTTTTCAGCGAAAACTCGGTTGTGGTATTACGCAGCGGCGTGCCCTCCTCGACACCGTACTTTTTTGAAAAGCTGCCGGCAGCGATATTGCGTACTATGACCTCGACCGGCACGATCTCGACACGCTTTACCTCAATTGTAGTCGGGTCGATTACGCGGACAAGATGGGTTTTAACGCCGTTTTTCTCAAGATAGTCATAAATGAGGTTGGAGATGGCGCAGTTTAGCTCGCCTTTCCCTTCAAACTCCTCTTTTTTAAGACCGTTGAGTGCCGTGGCGGTGTTTTTGAACTTGATTATATAGGTGTCGGGCGAGCCGCTCTCGTACACCTGTTTAGATTTGCCCTCGTAGAGCAGATTCATGCTGTGATTGCCCCCGTCATTTACAGATATAAGATAATTTTTAACATCTTTACCTTGTTATTATACCACTGCGCGCGCGACTTTGTCAACGCAGCAAGAAATACAAACCTTTGCGCCGAAAACGGCCGAAAAATAACAAGGCAAACGGAAACCGCCGCTTCCGTTTGCCCTTTTTTATGTTTTATGCCTTTTCAAGCGCCTGTGCAATGTCTGCGATGATGTCCTCCACATTTTCAATGCCCACCGACAATCGGATGAGATCGGGACCCACACCGGCTGCGACGAGCTGCTCGTCGGTAAGCTGCCTGTGGGTCGAGCTTGCCGGATGCAGCACGCAGGTATACGAGTCGGCGACATGCGTTTCGATCGAGGCGAGCTTAAGGCCTTCCATAAACCTTGTAGCCGCCTCGCGGCCGCCGCGCACTCCGAACGCCATAACGCCCGAGGTTCCTGTCGGCATATACTTTTTCGCAAGCGTGTAATATTTGCTGCTCTCAAGTCCGGGATAGTTTATCCACGAGACCTTTTTGTGGCCCTCGAGGAATCTCGCGACGGCGAGCGCGTTCTCGCAATGGCGTGGCACGCGCACATGCAGCGATTCAAGCCCGAGGTTGAGATAAAACGCGTTCTGCGGCGACGGGATGGAGCCGAGGTCGCGCATGAGCTGGGCGACCGCTTTGGTTATAAAAGCCGCTTTGCCGAATTCCTTTGTATAGCTAACGCCGTGATAGGACGGGTCGGGCTCGACAAGGCAGGCGAATTTATCGCCCTGCGCCTCCCAGTCAAAGTTGCCGCTGTCGACAATAGCGCCGCCGACCGCGACCGCATGCCCGTCCATGTATTTGGTGGTCGAGTGGGTGACAATATCGGCGCCCCATTCGATGGGCCGGCAGTTTATGGGCGTCGGGAAAGTGTTGTCGATTATAAGCGGCACGCCCTGCGCATGGGCGATACGCGCAAACTTTTCAATATCGAGCACGACAAGAGAGGGGTTCGAGAGGCTCTCGGCAAACACAGCTTTGGTGTTGGGCTTAAAAGCCGCCGCTATCTCCTCCTCCGAGGCGTCGGGATCGACGAATGTGATGTCTATACCCATTCGGCGCATCGTTACATTGAGCAGGTTGTACGTACCGCCGTAGATTGCAGTGGCTGACACTATGTGGTCACCTGCGCATGCGATATTGAACAGCGCAAAAAAGTTCGCGGCCTGTCCGGACGAGGTGAGCATGCCGGCACATCCGCCCTCAAGCGCCGCGATTTTTGCCGCGACCGCGTCGTTTGTGGGGTTTTGCAGGCGCGTGTATATATACCCCGGCGACTTGAGGTCGAATATCGCGCCCATCTGCTCGGAACTCGAGTATTTAAATGTAATAGACTGATATATAGGGAGCTGGCGCGGCTCGCCGTTTCCCGGCGTGTAGCCTGCATGCAGGCATTTTGTTTCAATTTTACTCATTTGCTCTCGCCTTTCAGTGCAGCCGGGCGGGTATTGCACCCGCCCCAGCTTGTTTTTTATTTCGGAGGGGCACCGAGGGCGCGATCTAAACATCTCGTCCGTTCCCCCGGGTTAAGGCGCAATCAAAATGCGCCGTCTGCCCCTGGAAACTTAGAATTTATAGCTGTCCTTCAGCGTCACTATGCGGTTGAATGTGTTGGGATGTTTGGTGTCGCGGCAGAAATAGCCCGTCCGGACGAACTGGAACTTGTCGCCCGGCTCACAGTCCGCCAGCGACGGTTCGACCTTGGCGTCGGCTATCTTGACGAGCGAGTCGGGATTTATATAATCTGTGAAATCCTTGCCTTCCGGAATATCTCCCACGTTCGGGACAGTGAAGAGCTTGTCGTAAAGCATAACATCGACCGACGCTGCGTGTTTTGTAGACAGCCAATGTATTGTGCCCCTCACTTTGCGCCCGTCGGCGGGCATGCCGTTGCCTGTCTCAAGGTCTGCGGATACGAGCACCTCGGCTATGCTGCCGTCAGGATTTCTTTTGATGTCTTCAAACTTGACTATATACGCACCCATCAGGCGCACCTCGCCGCCGGGCTTGAGACGATGGTACTTTGGCGGCGGGTTTTCTGAAAAGTCGTCGCGCTCGATATAAAGCTCGCGTGTAAACGGCAGCTCTCTTGTACCGGCGTCGGGGTCGCCCGGATTGTTCGGCAGGCTGAAATACTCGACCTTGTCCTCCGGATAGTTTATAACCGTCACTTTAATCGGGTCGAGCACCGCTATGCGGCGGGGCGCCGTGGCGTTTAGTTCCTCGCGGATACAGTGCTCGAGCAGCTCAATATCGACTATGCTGTTGGTTTTGGAAATTCCGGCGCGGCGTATAAACTCGAATATCGCCGACGGTGTATAGCCCCTGCGGCGCAGCGCGCACAGCGTCGGCATGCGCGGGTCGTCCCATCCGTCGACATGGCCTTCGAACACCAGCCTGCGCAGGTAGCGCTTGCTCATCACCGTATAGGTCATATTGAGCCGCGCAAACTCTATCTGACGTGGCTCCGGCCGGAAAACTCCTATGTTTTTTATCACCCAGTTGTAGAGAGGGCGGTTGTTTTCAAACTCGAGCGAGCAAAGCGAGTAGGTAATCCCCTCCATCGCGTCCTGAATGGGGTGGGCATAGTCATATAGCGGGTAAATGTGCCACTTTGTGCCCTGTCTGTAGTGAGGCGTGTTTTTGATGCGGTATATGGCGGGGTCGCGCAGGCAGAGATTGGGCGACGCCATGTCTATCTTGGCGCGCAGAGTGCGCGAACCCTCGGGGAACTCGCCGTTTTTCATGCGCTCGAACAGGTCGAGGTTTTCCTCAACCGAGCGGTTGCGCCACGGGCTTTCGCGGCCCGGCGTGGTGAGCGTGCCGCGATACTCGCTTATCTCCTCCGGCGAAAGGTCGCAAACATACGCAAGCCCTTTCTTTATAAGAAGCACCGCATATTCATAGCACTTGTCGAAATAGTCGGAGCCGTAATATACTCCCCCACCGTACTCCGATTCCTCGTCGGGGCAGGCGCCCAGCCAGCACAGGTCGCGGTAAATTGCCTCGACATATTCGGGGTCCTCTTTTTCGGGGTTGGTGTCGTCATAGCGAAGGTTGAACTTTCCGCCGTACTTTTTGGCGGTCATGTAGTTTATATAAATCGCCTTTGCGGAGCCGATGTGCAGGTATCCGTTCGGCTCCGGCGGAAAGCGCGTGTGAACATAGTCACGCCAGCCGTTTTCTTCTGAGGGGCCGGCGGCAAGTTCGGCGTCGATTATATCGTGTATAAAGTTGGAGGCAATCTCTTCCATAGCAAACTCATTTACTCCTGTTCACTTGTATACGTTTTAATTTCTGTCACGCGAAATGTCTCGGCAGTCCCCGCTTTTATGAGCCTGAAAAGCAGATAACCGACAAAGCCGCCGAGCGAGTTGAGTAAAACGTCGTCCACATCGGTCATGCGGGCGGGCTGCGTAAGCTGGCAAAGCTCGACCGCAGCCGAAAAACCGGCCGATAAAAGCACGGCTTTTTGCCATGATGCACCCCGCCACAGCAGCGACAATAGAAACCCGAACGGCACAAACAGCGCTATGTTACCGAGTATGTTTATCCATGCCGCCGCGGGCTTGCCCGCAAAACAGCCGTAAAACATATCGTATGCAAATCTAAACGGTATTAAATTTACGGTTTCGGTGAGCTGTTCGGATGCCGCCGGCGTGCCGAGCACCGTTACGGAGGCTATACCTCCGCAGTACATGATAAACAGCGAGGCGCCGATTTCATGTGCCCGCGTCGTGGTAAGATTCAGCTTTCTGTGCCGCAGCGACGCAAATCCCCGCACAAAAAGTGCAAGCGGCAAGGCCATAATCATCCCGCTGGCGACGGGGAGAATATACGCATTGATTATATACATATTTTAAGTTTTCGGGCTTCCCGCCCTTCAATCAAGCGACGAAACAAACTCCCGCACGCGTGCTATAACCCTTTCTTTGCCGAGCAGCTGCATTATATCGTATAAATCGGGGGAGTTCACCCTGCCGGTTACGGCAACGCGTAAAAACATCGCTATGTCGCCCACATGACCGCCATAGCTTTCGGGCGACTGCCTGTAGAGTTTGACTTCGGGTGCATAGCCCAGCTCCGAGGCAATAACTTTGAGCTTGTCAAACCAAACCGTCCGGTCGTCCGACTCGTCATAGCTCTCCATAAAGCGCTCGAGCGCTCGTCGGATGTCCGCAGTTTCAAACGAGCCTTCTATTTTTTCCTCGACGTTAAAGAACCGGTCATAGAAAAACGACAGATAAGGTTTTACATCCGACCATTTTGCAAAATCCTTGCGGGGCTTTTTGCCGCCGCGGCCGATGGCAAATATCGCTTTTGCATAATCCGGGTCGCGGGCAAGCTCCTCATAAAGCTCGCGGTCATGGTCGGCTGCCCAATCGGTGACCTCTTTGTAAACCTCGTCGGCTGTCATGCGGGATATTATCTCGCGTCCGATGTCGTTGAGCTTGTCGAAATCGAACAGACAACCAGACGGGCTGAGCTTCTTTATGCTGAACGGGAATTCCGTGTAGTGACTGTCCGGGTGTTTCATCCGCCACTCCTCGTAATTCGAGTTGAGCAGCGTCATCAGGTATTCAATTGTCACAATGACAGGATAACCGCTCCGGTAAAAATACTCAAGTCCGAACTCGGGGTCTTTGCGTTTGGACAGCTTGCGCTTTTTGCCCGTTTCCTCGTCGATTTTGAGCACCTGCGCGGTGTGAACGTATTTCGGCATCTTATGTCCGAGCGCACGGAACAGCTCGATGTGCAGGGGCAGGCTGGGCAGCCAGCTCTCGTCGCGCACGACGTGGGTGGTGCGCATCAGATGGTCGTCGACGGCATGCGCGAAATGGTAGTCGGGGATGCCGTTTGACTTCAATATGACGTGGTCGATAAAGTTCTCGGACACGTCGATTGTGCCCTTGACGAGGTCGGTGAATTTAAAGCTTTTGCCCTCAACGCCCTCGGATCGCAGGCGCAGCACAAACGGCGTGCCCTTCGCCAGCTCCGCTTTTATCTGCTCGATGTCGGCATCGCGCCATTTTGCCCATTTGCCGTAGTAGCCGGGAGTCAGCTTTTGCGCTGTTTGCTCCTCGCGTATGCGGTCAAGCTCCTCGTGTGTGCAAAAGCACGGATATGCCTTGCCCTCGCGCACAAGCTGCTTTGCGTATGTCTGGTATATTTCGCGGCGCTGCGACTGCCTGTAGGGGCCATAATCGCCTTTGTCGCCGTCTTTTGTGGCGCCCTCGTCGAAATGGATGCCGTATTTTGCGAGCATGTCGATTATAAGCTCCGTGCCGCCTTCGACCTCGCGTTTCGAGTCGGTATCCTCAATGCGGAGATAAAACACTCCGTCCGATTGATGCGCAAGTCGCTCGTCAATCAGCGCGCTGTATATGTTGCCCAGATGTATAAATCCCGTGGGCGACGGCGCAAATCGGGTCACTTTCGCCCCCTCGGGCAGATTGCGCGGAGGATAGCGCTTCTCCATGTCCTCCGGCAGGGTTTTTATGTGCGGATACAGCAGCTCCGCAAGTTCGAGATTTTTATCGTCAGCCATTTCAATCCTCCGGTTATTGTGCTTTGCGGAGTGACTTTCCGCATGTGAAAATTACCACTTTAAGTACATGTTCGCCTTGCGTTCGTGTGACAAGGTCGTGGACGGGCCGTGACCGGGATATACGCGCCAGTCGCCTTCAAGCCCGGATATTTTAGCAAGCGACCGTTTGAGCGTCGCAAAACCTCCGCCCGCAAGGTCATACCGGCCTATGCTCTCCCTGAAAAGCGTGTCGCCGGAGAGCATGATGTTTTTGC
>DGDL01000041.1:0-23208 GCA_002385415.1 Clostridiales bacterium UBA3953 | reverse complement strand
GACAGGACATGCTCCGGCGGGTCAAGTTGCTCGTCCCCCGTGCCGATAAACCTTGCCTGCGACAGCGCAGGGTCGGAAAGCATGTTTACGTCGCCCGCGTGGATATAAACCGGGGCACCCGCACGTCTGCGCAACTCTCCGAGCGCGCCGGTGTGGTCGGCATGTCCATGCGTGAGAAGTATCATCTTGCACGTCACGCCCAGGCGGCTCAGCTTTCCGTGAATATACGCGGCGTCATATCCGGGGTCGACGACCGCAGCGGTCTTTGTATTCTCGTCGATAATAAAATAACAGTTTGTCCCAAGCGGGCCAACCGGAAATATTTTGAGTTTCATAAGTCTTATTTTAACCGTTTTTATCCTTATAATGTACTATTATATCATGTGCCGGCTGCATTGTCTACAGCTTTATATCCAGGCAGTAAATTTTAATCGTATTTTATTGTCGAAACGTCTGCGGCGTGGTATAATTAGTGGTATAATTGATCGAAAACATTTCAAAAAAGGAGGCACTGTCGTGAAAAGCGACGGAAAAAGCGCCCCGCAAAAGCTCATATCTGTCCTGTCGCTGGTCACGGCGGCAACCGTTATCATCGGAATAACGCTTTTAAACGTATGGGGCGCCGGCGGCAACGAGCCGACCACATTTGTCGGCGACGAGCCGTGGTATGTCGAAAGCCAAAGCCGCTATAAATGGCAAAAGATTTTCGGGAAAATATATGTTCCGGTGACGATTTTCTATGAGCTGGGCTATGAAATTCGGACAAGCTCAAAATCGGTCACCATCGCGTCGCCGTCGGGCACAAAATATATTTCGTTTTCAACGGTGGACAATGAAAAGGCATACACACCCGAGCGCAAGGAGTTTTATCTGAAGTCATATTGGCTCGCGCATGCGGTGCTCGGCGTTCCGGTGTCGGAGGTGTGCGAGTATTTCGGTCTTACTTTTGAAATGTACCCGACGGGCACCAGAAACGAATCGGACGCAAAGGCAATTCGCATATCGGACGGCAGAAACAAATATTCTTTCACCGAGCTGCTGAAAATCTACAACCCTTCGCTTTTGCCGCCGTCCACCGTATCACCGCCCGAGACCACCCGCCCACCCGAGATGCCGGCGCGCGCCTATCTGATTTACCTTACATTCGAGGATGCGCCCAACCAGCACACCGAACAAATCCTCGATTTGCTTGACGAATACGGCTACAAGGCGACCTTTTTCCTAAACGGCGACGCGCTCGAGACCTATGCCGACACCGTGCAGCGCATCATAGCGTCCGGCCACTCAATCGGCCTTCACACCATGACGCGGGACAGCCGCCACTTTGCTCGCGATATATGGAACTTCATTGACGAATTGAGAGAGGAAAACGAGCTTCTCTACAGGCTTTTCAAGGTCACAAGCCGGCTTGTGAGGGCGCCCGACGGCTCGCGCACACGCTCGTTTGTGATAAGTCCGGAGGAAGGCGAGCTTATCGAAAGCCTCGGCTATGTAATCTGGGACTTCAATGTCGACACATACGACGGTTACGGATACTCTGTTCAGCGCGTTATAGACAACGCTATAACCGGCATAGTAAAGCACGAGGTGCCCGTATTGCGTTTTCACAGCAACACAACAACCGTAAGGGCGCTTCCCTCGGTGCTCGAGTATATAAAAAGCCACTCCAACCAGTTCTCGGTCGCGCCTATAACGCCGGCATCGAAAAGCGTTTCGTTTGTCGGATAAAAAGCAAAGCGAAAACCGCCCGGACAATGCGCTCCGGGCGGTTCTTTGTCTTTTCCTATGTAGTTTTCTGCTTGTGGCCTTGCGGCTTATAACGCTTATCCGACCACGAGCAGGCGCCCGAGCGCATTGTTTTCAATCGCATTGTTGACAGCAGGCAGAAGGCGCTCAAAAGCGCGGATGTTATAGTCTGTGTCGCCGCAATACAGCCTTGCCGCGCATTTGCGCAATATAGAGGCGCGCTCCTCGGGGCTAAACGACAACAGCAGCTTTTGAGCCACGTCGATGTCGTCGTCGGTAAGCGCAAGCGTACCGTGCTCTTTTTTAAGATAATCGGCAAAAAGCGCGTTCAGCAGCGCAAGCGTGTAGATGTTTACAATCGGCGCGTCGTAACTTTCGCCGAGCACATCACAAAAGCGCTTGTAGAGCGAGGCTATCGCAAGCTGCCCGAAATCAAGGCAGAATTTGTTTTCGCTGCATAGATTGATCAGGTAGCTTTTAAGATAGTGTATGCCGATTGCACCTACCACCGGCACCGCAAGCGGGTAATCGAGCATGGTGTCTTTATATCTTCTGTTGCGACGCTTGCGTTCGGGGGGAGGATTTAAGCGGTGTGGCGCAAATTTTATGTCATAGCCGCGCAGCAGCTCCGGTATCGCTGTATCGAGCGCATTGTTGTACTCATAGTTTGGCACGTTTACTCTCATCCGACGCGCCTTGACAAGCAGGCTGGTGGTTTCAAACACCAGCAGCTTCACCGACTGAAGTCCTTTAACATACAAAACATCGGGGGTTTTCGTGCGTATCTCTTCCAGCGCGGTGTAGTGGTTTCCGAGCGAAAGCAGATATGCGTCGATGTTATAGGTCAGCGCAAGCGCAAGCTCGCTTGCCGTTTCAGCCATGACAGAAGTGGACTCGCCCTGCGTATACATTGAAATCATTTCGCCGAGCTGTTTATACAGCCCGAACTGTAGGTTTTGGTATTCTTCGCCCGTCATCGCGCCGCAGCGCACGCCTTCTTCAGCAAGTGAGCTGAGATACGCGCTGTTTCTTATGTTCTTTGGGTTGAGTTCGGGCTGTTTTCTTTCAATCCCGTAATTCATTATATATCTCCCTCTGTTTCGGGATAGGAGTCGTAATTATTGCCGGGATCGAGTGTCATGTCCCCGCGCTCGTTTTTGATGTATCTCAGCAACGTTTCGAGGTCGCGTCCCGCTAGAAGTTCGGTCGAGCCGTGGCATGGGCCTTCAAACAGCTCGTACATTACATCTATCAGGTCGTTGTCGGAAATCTTGTCCCGCGACTCCGTCTTATAATAGTAAAAAATATCAAGTAGCTCACCGAGCGTCTGGGCATAGTTCTGCGAGTTGAGATATACCGAAGTGCAGAACTTGTCGATTATCTGCAAGATTGCGCCGGAGCCAAGCTCTATTCGCTCGTTATCCCGCAACGAACGATTCCGGACATCAACCAGCTCCCTTGCTTGGCGCTCGGTTAGCACCAGTCCGTATTCCGCAGTCTTTTCGTTGACAGCGAGCAGATCTTGCGTTATCGCGGCGTTCTCAAGTTGCCGGAGCTCGCCGCCGGCACCCATAAATATTGAAATCTGCGCAGACATCTTGCGCGCCCCCCTTCAAAAGGCTTTTGAAAACCGCGATTTTTTTGTGCAAAATGGAGTTGACAACACAGCGCTGCGGTGATATAATACAGAATATAAATGAAGTGGTCGGTCAAAATGCAAATTTCGACCGGTTTCTTCATTATATTTAAATTATACTGTATTATATCATATATATTTGAATAATTCAAGAACGACGGCCCTTTTTTGAAAAATTCCAAGCGGCGCGGGACATGTCCAAAGCGAATACTCCGCACAGAGAGCGGTCGCCGGTGCAGCGCACCGAAGCTGAAAGCGACGCCGAGCAATGCGAGGATACCACCCGCGTGTCACAACCGAATAATAATGAGTGAAAAGTACGGGTGGAACCGTGCGGAAACCAAACAAACAAAACCTGTTTCCTCACCCCGGGCAGTGCGCGCCAGCGCATACTGATCCGCGGTGAGTTTTTTTATACCCCTATTTTATAAGGAGGAGTCTGAGAATATGAAAACGGCGTATGAAATACTAAAAGAAAACGGACAAATCAGCCGTGCAGTGCTTGCGGCGTCGGTTAACGGCGAGCTTTGCGATCTTACGGCCGAAGTGCCCGACGGCGCGGAGGTGAAGCCGGTTACCTTCGAGGACGACGGAGGCAAAAAAGTATTCTGGCACACCTCCTCCCATGTGCTTGCCGCGGCAGTAAAGCGTCTTTATCCCGAGGTGAAGCTTACCATCGGCCCGGCAATAGACAACGGTTTTTACTATGACTTCGATGCCGGCGACATGTCGTTTACACCAGACATGCTCGAAAAAATCGAAGCCGAAATGAAAAAAATCATAAAAGAAAACCCCCTCGAGGAGCGCTTTGTGCTGCCCCGCGACGAGGCAATCAAGCTCATGGAGGAGCACGGCGAGCCGTATAAAGTGCTGCTTATAGAGCGTTTGCCGGAGGGCGAGGAGATTTCGTTCTATCGCCAGGGCGAGTTTATAGACCTTTGCTCCGGCCCGCATCTTTATTCGCCCGCTCCGATCAAGGCATTCAAGCTGATTCAGTGCACGGGCGCGTACTGGGAAGGCGACTCGAAAAACAAGATGCTCCAGCGCATATACGGCATATCCTTCCCCGAAAAGGCCATGCTCGAAGAGTACCTGCAAAAGCTTGAGGAGGCCAAAAAGCGCGACCACCGCAAAATAGGTCGGGAGATGGATCTGTTCGACATCTTCGAGGAAGGGCCCGGTTTCCCCTTCTTCTTCCCCAAGGGAATGGTTTTGCGCAACCTGCTTGAGGACTATTGGCGCCAGATTCACCGCGAGGCGGGCTATGAGGAGATAAAAACCCCGGTCATACTCAGCCGCAAGCTGTGGGAGACCTCCGGTCACTGGGATCATTACCGCGATAATATGTATACAACCGTCATTGACGAAAGCGAATTTGCCGTCAAGCCGATGAACTGTCCGGGCGGCCTGCTTGTTTACAAGCGCAAACTTCATTCCTATCGCGACCTGCCCCTCCGCTACGGCGAGCTGGGACTTGTCCACCGCCACGAGCTTTCGGGCACGCTTCACGGACTGATGCGCGTGCGCTGCTTCACTCAAGACGACGCGCACATCTTCATGACGCCCGAGCAAATCAAAGACGAGATAATCGGTGTATACAAGCTCATCGACAAAGTCTATTCGACTTTCGGGTTAAATTACACTGTCGAGCTTTCGACGCGCCCCGAAAACTCCATCGGTACCGACGAGGCCTGGGAGCAAGCGACCGACGGACTGAAAGGCGCGCTCGACGAGCTTGGCGTGCAGTACAAGATAAACGAAGGCGACGGAGCCTTCTACGGCCCGAAAATAGACTTCCACATCGAAGACAGCCTCGGACGCACCTGGCAGTGCGCCACTATCCAGCTCGACATGAACCTGCCGGAGCTGTTCGACCTCACCTATATCGGCCCCGACAACCAGCGCCATCGCCCGGTTATGATTCACCGCGTCGTATTCGGTGCACTCGAGCGCTTTATCGGTATTATCACCGAGCATTTCGCCGGCGCGTTCCCGCTGTGGCTTGCGCCTGTGCAGGTGAAGGTGCTCCCCATCGTCGACGCCTGCAACGAGTACTGTGATATAGTGGCAGCCGAGCTTGAAGCTGCGGGCATCCGCGTCGAAAAAGACTACAGGAGCGAAAAAATTGGCTTCAAGATTCGTGAGGCCCAGCTTGAGCGCGTGCCCTACATGCTTGTGGTCGGCGAGCGCGAGGTCGCGGACGGCACCGTCGCGGTACGCTCACGCAAAACGGGTCAGACGGTCGTCATGTCGCGCTCCGAGCTCCTTTCCAAGCTGCGCGAGGAGATAGACACCAAGGCACTGTGAGTTTTGCAGCCGGGCTTTCGGCGGCAGACGAAAGCTTTGCCGGCTCTGTTTACACTGCAACCGCAACGAAAACGGCGAGGGTCGCAAAAATGCGGCTCTCGCCTGCTATTTTGGCAAAAAATCAGTCTTGGGCGGCCCCTGCATTGGAGATAAAATTTCTTTTTTCTTTTTCGAGTGACCAAACAAAGCTATAAGCTGCACGACAGGGCTATGGCGGACGGGGCAAGAGTGGCGAGTTTTAAAAAATCCGCAAAAAAATTCACCGAGCGGCGTGTATTTCTCATATTCTCCCGCCTCGCTCATAATTATGGTATAAACTAAATCATCGAAAGCGGGCGATATAGTGGCAAAAAGAACGCGCAGACAAGCGATACCCGTACAAAACACCATTGCAGAGGATGTCGCATACGTCAGATTTTTGCATGGGGTGCCAACCATCCCGGCAGTCGATACATATATCGACGGGAATCTTTTGGTAGACAACATCTCTTACGGTATGAGTACCCCATACTATGAGCTGCCTGCCGGCAATGCGCTGTTCACCTTTTACAGGGCGGGCACAAGCGACGAGCTTTTGGGCCAAACCTCAATTTGCCGGGTGCAAGCATATTTACAATCGCCGCCACAGGGTTTCCCGGCAGGATAGAGCTGATTCAGGTACCCGACACCCTCCCGCCTCCGCAGTCAAACACATCTTCATTTTTGCGGTTTGTGAATCTCGCGTCCGACGCGCCGCCGCTCGACCTTGCGCTCGAAAACGGGCAGACAATACTGCAAAATATAGCTTACAAGGATATATCGCTTTATCGCAGGCTGACGCCCGGGGCACACACGCTCACGTTTTCAGTCTCGGCATCGGGACTGAGGATTTTACCTTTTCAGCCCATCGAGCTTGAGCCCGCCACCCTTTACACTGTTTACACCATCGGATTCAGCAACGACAGCGCGCAGCGCCGAGTCGTGGTTTTGCCGGACGGCCTTATCTACTCCGATATTGTATGAAAGCCGGGCAGCGCCGAGATCCGCAAACCTGCCTCGCATAAGCCGGTCGTTTTTTTGTTTGAAGGAAAGCCCCGCCGGATAAACGAGGGGGGCGGCAACTTTTTTGCGTTTGACACTCCAGCGGCCCTAAGCCCGCTGTTTGTCGAACATCTCGGGATGTATAATGTGCTCGTCGCGGGGCGAAAACGAGGAGAGCCCGGGGTCGGTCAGCATTATGCCGCGCCGCACCGCGGTATTGCCAAACCGCTCGCGCAGCCGCAGCACCGTCAACTCGAGCGCTTCGTCGCGCTCGGCGGTAGGCGATTCGGGCAAAAGCCTGATTTGCGCGTTGTCCTGCGACACCAGGCTGGTGGCGCGCACGCCCAGTGTTCGGATAGGCCTGCCGTCGTGGTGGCGCTTATACAGCATAAACGCGGCATCGAATATATCGCGCGCAAGCCAGGTTTCATACTGCAGCTTGGTCTGGCGCTCGTACACCTGTAGCTCGCTGTCGCGCACATGGATTTGCACGGTCTGGCATTTGAAGCCGCTGTCGCGCAGCCGCGCCGCGACACTCTCGCACAGCACATACAGCGTCACGCGCACGTCATCGTCGGACACAAGGTCGCGCGGCGTCGTTGTCGAGTTTCCTACACTCTTGATTTTGACGGCGGCGCAGCTCTCCATCACCGGCGACCTGTCCAGCCCGTTTGCAAACCGCCACAGCATGCAGCCGTTTTTGCCGAGCAGCGCCTGCACAAACTCATAGTCTGCACACGCAAGGTCGCCTATGGATTTTATACCGTACAGCTTCAGCTTTCGGAATGTCGCATTGCCCACAAACAACAGCTCGGACACCGGCAGCGGCCACAGCAGCGTGCGGAAATTCTCGCGCGTGATAACCGTGGTCGCGTCGGGCTTTTTATAGTCGCTGCCCATCTTTGCGAACACTTTGTTGAACGACACGCCGACCGACGCCGTTATCCCCAACTCGTTTTTGATGCGCGCGCGTATCTCGTCGGCAATCTCTTTGCCCGAGCGCACATCGCCGGTCACATCGAGCCAGCACTCGTCGATGCCGAACGACTCGACCTGGTTTGTGTACCGGCCGTAAATCTCGCGCGCTTTGCGTGAAAACTCTATATACCGGTCAATGTGCGGCGGCACGAAAATAATGTATGGACACTTGGAGCGCGCCTCCCAAAGCGTTTCCCCCGTCCGCACGCCGTATTTTTTGGCAATGTCGTTTTTGGCGAGCACTATACCGTGCCTTTGCTCTATATCGCCCGCCACCGCAACGGGCTTGCCGCGGATTTTTGGATTATAAAGACACTCGACCGAGGCATAGAAATTGTTAAGATCAACATGAAGTATAATGCGTTCCATGAATGCTCACTCAATAATCGTTTTTTGACATCTATAGCGACCGTTCACAACAAAATGGTGAATGTTGGTTTCACTATAGGGTGAAACCGGAGTTCATTTATATTGTATGCTATTTTCACTCTGTTTATCAAGTGAAACATGAGCGTTTTATCCGACATTTTTTTCCTTTAATGAAAAATTTTCAGATAACACACGCAGCCATGGCGAAAAAGTAAGGCGACAAAACAAAAAAACGGGGGGCTTTCCCCCGATTTCCCATATAAAAACAAAAAAGGAAGGCAAAAGCCTTCCTTTTGACCGAAAAAACCGCACTGCCGCGGTTTTTTATTTGGTTTTTCTTTCGCGCAGACGCCGGAAAAAGCCGGACAGCAGCGTGGCACACTCGGCACGCAGCACGTCGCGCGTTACAATTGGCTTATGGTTTAGCGGGTACGAGCACAAATTTATCACGCTGCCCATCGCACCTGCTTTCGGGTCGGGCGCGCCGAACACAACCCTGTCAAGCCGGGCGTTTACGATCGCGCCGGCGCACATCGGACAGGGTTCGAGCGTCACATAAAGCGTGCAGCCGTGCAGCCGCCAGCCGCCGAGCGTCTCACATGCCTTTCTTATAGCGAGCAGCTCCGCGTGCGCTGTGGCATTTTTATCGGTCTCGCGCAGGTTAAACGCCTCGGCGACGATGCTTTGGGGGCTGGGCGGGCTGCCCGTGCGTGCTATGACACAGCCGACGGGCGTCTCGCCAAGCTCTGCCGCGCGGGCGGCAAGCTCCAGCGCGCGGCGCATGAAAAACTCGTCGGCTGCGGATATGTTTTCGCTTTGGTATCTATTTATCCGTTTCATCCTGAAATAAACGACATGTAATAGTCCTGCATTTCGCGCGCGTCCTCGGCCATCGTGCCGGCCGATTCGCATATAATGCGCGGCGAAAGCTCCTCCTCCGCTATAACCTCAAGCAACGGGCGATAGTCGGGGCCGAACCCGCCGTGGTTTTCGAACGTGAGGTGTCTTCTCTCCCCCGCGCCGGTGTACTCGATGCGCGAGAAATGGCAGTGCAGGCCTTTTGCCCGCTCGTCGCCAAGCTCGCGCGCTATCTTATCGAACACGCGTCGATAGCTATCCCGGTCTCCCTCGCTGAAAATTGCGCCAAGCTCGCGCGCGTACAGGTGACCGAAGTCGACTACCGGCCAAAGCCTGTCGTCAAGCTTGCAGAGCGCTATCACCTCGTCCAGCGTGCCGAGCTGGTTTTGCTTGCCCATCGTTTCGATGCCCAGCCTTATGCCGTCGTATTCGCCCGCGGTTTCCTCAAGCGCTCTGTACAGCGTGTCCGCCGCCAGTCTCATGGCCTGGTCGCGGCTGATTTTCGAGGCGCTTCCGCAATGAATGACAATTATGTCGGCACCCATCAGTTTCGCTGCGTGCAGGCTCTTTTTTATATGCCCGATGCTCGCCAGGCGCTTTGCTTGCTCTATGCCCGAAAGAGAGATATAATAAGGGGCGTGAAGCGACATCGCAATGCCGTATTTTTTCGCCTCTTCGCCGATTTTGGCAAATGTAGCGTCAGAGCCACGCACGCCGCTGCCCGCCTGATATTCGTATGCGCCGAGCCCGCGCTCGGCAAGCCAACCCGGCGCCTGATAAGTATGCTTATAACCCTGTGCGACAAAACTTGCCGAGTTGCCGCCCGGGCCAAAAAGTGCCGGCATTTCTGTCTCCTTTAAAATCTATTCCATGCGGGGCTAAAACTTAATTCCGTACAGCGCGTAAATAATCTTCTCCCCGGCGCGTTTAAGCATAAACAGTGGCGTAAGCTCGTCCTTTATCGGCCGCACGACAGCGGCGCGCATGCCGAGCCGCTTTGCGCCGAGCACGTCGGTGAAAAGCTGGTCCCCTATTACCATACAGTCGCGCGCCTCCACGCCCAATGCATCTGCGGCGCGCCTGAATGCGCGTGCCATCGGCTTGCCGCTTTCAGCCGACCAAAAATCCTCCATGCCGCGGCAAAACCGCTCGACACGCTCCGCCGTATTGTTTGAGATAAAGGCTGTCTTTATCCCAGCCTCCCGAAGCGCGTCAAGCCATGCGGCGACCTCGGGGGTAGGTTCCGGGTCGTCGTAGGTGACAAGCGTGTTGTCAATATCCAGAATCACGGCGCGCACACCCAGCCCGAGCAGAAACTGGGGGGTTATAGCGTATATATCCTCGAAAAGACAATCGGGCAAAAGGTACTTTTTGAGCATGAGATTTAGATTATGATAAGTTCTTTGGGCGCACGCGTGAGGTTTACAGTGCCGTCCTCGCGGATTACGACCATGTCCTCTATCCGCACGCCGTATTTGCCTTCGATGTAGATTCCCGGCTCGATTGTAACAACATTGCCTGGTACAAGCGGCTTTGTCCCGCCTGAAGATACCCTCGGTCCCTCATGGATTTGAAGCCCCACACCGTGACCCAGCCCGTGACCAAAGCGGCCGCGATAGCCTGCGCCGTCTATTATGTCGCGCGCTATTTTGTCTATCTCTGCGCCCGTCTTGCCCGGGCCTATGGCATCCAGCGCGGCAAGCTGGGCCTGCAGCACCGTGTCGTACACTTTCTTCATCTCGTCGGTGACCGAACCTATCGCAATCGTGCGCGTCATATCCGAACGGTAGCCACCCACCACCGCACCGTAATCGAGCGTCAAAAATCCGCGTTCCAGCTTTACATCGCGCGGCACTCCGTGCGGCAGCGCCGATTGCGTGCCCGACACCGCAATAGTATCAAATGCCACGCCTTCCGAGCCGAGCTTTCGCATTCGATACTCGAGCTCGAGCGCGACCTCGCGCTCCGTCATCTCGGGCGTTATGATGCCGAGCAACTGGTCAAACGCCTGCTCCGCAATGCGCTGAGCGGCTTCGACGCGCGAAAGCTCTATCTCGTCCTTTACCTCTCGCAAATCGTCGACGAGGCTGCCTACAGGCTCAAAGCGCAACAGCGGAAAATCACGCTTGAGCTGCTCAAGCCTTGCGCATGTCAAGGCGCGATCCTCGTATCCGAGCGCCGTAACATGTGCATCGGCCAGAATCGGGCTTATTTGAGCCGCAAGCCCGCCGTCCAGCATCATGACGCGGAAATCGCTGCCGGCGGCTTTCTTTGCCGCCTCGATATATCTAAAATCGGTGAGAATATAGGCATCACTTGCCGTAACAAGCACATATCCGTCGTGGAAATCGAAGTCGGTTAGATAGCGGCTGTTGGTGCCCGAGGCAAACAGCAGTGCGTCACAGCGCATTGCCTCTCTCAATCTTGCCAAACGCGCACGCAGAAGCTCCGATATTGTCATTTTTTCAGTTCGCCTCTACTTTTTTATATTATAATTTTGCTGCCGGCCGTCCGCCCGCGCCGAAACATGGCGCACGGTAACCGGATTTTATCAAAATCATCTGCTATTTTAGCTTGTACTTATGGTTTGATTATGACGCGGCGGTAACGCGCCGATGTCTTAATTGTAAATTAATATTTTGCCCCTTTAATTTGACACAATGTTGTGATATAAATATTCGGTATAACGGTGTGCAGAATGTCTGCATATTGCTAAAAATGAAAAATTAAGTCAAATATATCATAAACCACTCTATGCGGAGGGGTTTAGCTAAATCCTACGAGGAGTTGTAACATGAAGTTTAAACGTTTAGCCGCGCTTGTCTGCGCAGTTTTAATTGTGGGAGCCGCCATAGCATCCTGTTCCGGAGGAGTTTGGAAGGGCTATGAGCAAACCGATCTCTCAAAATTTATAAAAGTGGGCCAATATAAAGGCGTCAACGTACTTTTGAACACCGAGCTTGTCACCGACGAAGAAATCCAGAATAAAATCGACCAGGAGCTCGTCGCAGCAATATACGAGAGCGAAATCACAGACCGCCCGGTCGAAGTCGGCGACCATGTCAGATTCAACTATGTCGGAACGGTTGACGGAGTGGCCGATCTCAACTTCATGGGCCAGGACACCGTAGTGCAAATAGGAACGAATGTCTTTTACCCGCAGCTCGGCGATATTGAAAGCGCCTTTATCGGGCACTCTGTCGGTGATGTTTTCACCGTAGTCGGCACCTTCCCCGAAAACTATGTGAACGAGAGCATCGAAAACAGCGAAAGCTATGCAGGCAAATCGATAACTTTTGAAATAACCGTGAATAAAATTTTCGATTACATTGCTCCCGAACTCAACGACGATTTTGTGAAGCAGGTCTCGACCACCAGCACCACGGTCGACGAATACAGAGAAGAAGTGCGCAGCAAAATCATAGAAGAGCGCAAAGAGAACATCCATCAGCAGAAAGTATACGGCTCGTGGGCGGCCGTGATGGATACGGTCGAGGTAATTGAGTATCCCAAAACCGAGCTTAACGCAGCAGTAAAGGCTATCGAAGAGAGCTATCTCACGCTTGCACGCAACATAGACCCGTCCATGACGCTGGAAGACTATGTCACCGGATTCCTTAACATGACGATGGACGAGTTCAACGAGCAGACGCTCAAGTACGCACAAAACACCGTTACCGAGCAGCTCGTGCTTTATTACATCGCACAGCAGGAAAACATCTCCGTCTCCAATGAAGAGTATGAAAGCCTCCTGGTCGAATATGCCGACAAATACGAATTTGCGTCTGCCGACGAGTTCGAAGATTATTACGGCTCCGAGCTCATACTCCAGTCGATGCTGTTCGACAAGGTTGTAAATCTCATAATCGAACACGCCCACTTCACCGAAGTTGCCGAGCTACCGGACTAAAAGCCTGTCCGGCTGACGGAATAAATAAAGCCAAAAGAAAATAAATCAGCCGGGACGCATCCTTACGTTCCCGGCTTTATGTTACCCCGAAACCAATGCATATAAGCACATCCCACTTTTGCAGTCAGAAAAACCCCGGCTACGCATACCATAAACGCAGCCGGCGAAAGGACGGTTGATTTTATGCCTCGCCCTCTTGCCGACAGGATACGTCCTCAAAGCTTTGACGAGGTTGTCGGCCAGGCGCACCTTGTCGGCGAAAGCGGCGTGCTGCGCCGCATGTGCGCCCAAAAGCACTTTACCAATATGATTTTCTTCGGCCCGCCCGGCACCGGCAAAACTACCGTCGCCGAAATTATCGCGCGCGAGGCGGGCATGAACCTGCATCGGCTGAACGCAACAACCGCCACGCTTGCAGACATCAAAGCGGTCATTGCCGACACCGAAAGCGTGTTCGCGCAGTCGGGCACTATGCTTTATCTGGACGAGATACAATATTTTAACAAAAAACAGCAGCAGTCGCTGCTCGAATATATAGAAGACGGCCGCATCACGCTTATTGCCGCGACGACCGAAAACCCCTATATGTACGTCTACAGCGCCATACTCTCGCGCTCGGCAATATTCGAGTTCCGCCCGCTGTCGCAAAGCGATATAGCAGCCGCACTCCGCCGTGCGCTTGACTACCTGTGCGAATCGACGGGTCAAAACAAAAGCGCGCCGGACGAGATAATAGACTACATTGCGGCCTGCGGCGCTGGCGACGCAAGACGCGCTATTAACCTGCTCGAAAACGCATTTTTCGCCTCGGGCGACACTCTCGAGCTTGACATAATAGAGGCTATGACGCCAAAGGTTATCGGCAACTTTGACCGCGCGGGAAATGTTCATTATGACCTTCTGTCGGCGCTGCAAAAATCAATCCGCGGCTCCGACCCCGACGCGGCGATATTTTATCTTGCCAAAATACTTGAAGGAGGGGACCTGCTCGGCGCCTGCCGCCGGCTTCAGGTAATCTCATGCGAGGACATCGGGCTTGCATATCCCGCCGCCACGCAGATAGTGCGCGCCTGTGTCGAAAGCGCAAGGGAGCTTGGCATGCCGGAGGCGTCTATACCCCTTGCGTACGCAACCATACTGCTTGCAACAGCACCCAAGTCCAACTCCGCATACCTTGCCTATGCCGCAGCGGCGGCCGATGTCGCCGCCGGCAAGGGCCAGGGCGTGCCAGACCACATGCGCCCCACGCACCGGTTTCAAAACTACAAATACCCGCACGACTTTCCCGGCCACTATGTCGAGCAGCAATATCTGCCGGATGACCTTGTCGGCAAAAAATATTATACGTTTGGCGAAAATAAAGTCGAACAGGCGGCTGCCGAATACTGGAACAGGATAAAAAGCAAAAAATAACACGAAAGCGGCCGCTTTGCAGCCGCTTTTTTGTTGCGGTTTTTACGCCTCTCCCGCTGTCTTTGACCTACAGCGGAACCCTGATGCGCTTGACATCAATTGTACGGCCTGTGCACGGACCGAGCGTAAACAGCGCCCCCTGAAGCTCGGCAGGCCCGTCCGCTATCTCAAAACGCACCGGCATGCGGGTGCGAAACCGCTCTATTATTATATCGGTGCGTATCCCCAGCACCGAGCTTGTCGGTCCCGTCATGCCGAGGTCGGTTATATATCCGCTGCCGCCCGGCAAAATCTGTTCGTCTGCTGTCTGCACATGTGTGTGCGTGCCGAAAATAACGTTGATGCGCCCGTCAAAATAGTTTGCAATCGCCAGCTTTTCGGACGTCGCTTCCGCATGGATGTCGAGGACTGCATAGTCGTACTTGCCTTCCTCGCGCTCCAGCACCCGGTCGACGGCATCGAACGGACTGTCCAGCGCTTCCATGTACACCGTGCCAAGCGCGTTTATTACAAGCACGCGTTTGCCCCCGCGCTCGACAATCACACTGCCGTGCCCGGGGCAAAGCGACGGATAGTTGACGGGTCGGATGAGTGTCGGGCAGTCTTCGAGAAACTGTTTTATATCGCGCTTATGCCAAATGTGGTTGCCCGACGTTATAACATCGGTGCCGGCGCCGAAAAGCATCCTCGCCGTCGCGGGGTCAAGCCCGTTGCCGGCGCAGGCGTTTTCGCCGTTTACCACCACAAGCAAGGCTCCGAGCTCGCCTCGCAGCGATTGCAGGCGCCTGCACAGCGCCTCCGCCGCGGCCGGTCCGACCACGTCGCCTATTGCCAATATTTTATACGGTTTTTTTGCCATTTTTTCACCTGTAAATATTCCGCTCCTATGGCGCGGTGTGCTGCCGGACTTCCGGCTCAATATTCTATATCAAACAGCCCGCGTACCGCCTCGAGCGCATCTTTTGTTGGCTCGCACGATGACGCAAGCTCAAACGCGGATTTGAGCAGCTCCATGTCGCCGCACAGGCTCGCAAACCTGAACCGCAGCTCGCCGTGCTGACGCGTCGTATCGCCCACACGCGGGAAAAAGTCGCCCGGGCCGCGCATGTCGAGATCGGCTTGCGCGACCTTGTATCCGTCGGACGTTTCCCGAAGAACCTGCAGCCGCTGCAGCGACTGCTCGTTTTTGCTGTCGGACACAAGTACACAGTATGATTTGCGCACCCCGCGCCCGACCCGGCCCCGCAGCTGATGCAGCTGCGCAAGCCCGAACCGCTCGGCGTTCTCAACTATCATCAGCGATGCGTTCGGCACGTTTATGCCGACCTCTATAACCGTCGTCGACACGAGAATGTCTATGTTTCCCGCCGCAAATTGGCGCATGACCGAATCTTTTTCAGCAGGCCGCATTTTACCGTGGACAAGACCGACGCGGAGATCGGGGAACACCTCTTTTTGCAGCTTCTCGGCATAAGCGGCGGCACTTTTGAGCTTTGGGCTGCGCTCGCTTTCCCTTGTCCCGTCAAAATCAAAGCCAACGACGCCGCCTTCCCCGATAACCAGCCCCTCATCGAGCTCGTCGCCGCCAAATTCTTCATCTTCCTGCTCTTCGATTGTGGGGCATACTATATATACTTGACCGCCTTCGGCTACATTTTTGGCTATAAAATTGTTAAGCCGCTGTCGATAGCTTTCGTCAACTATATAAGTGCCCACCTTTTGCCTGCCGGGCGGAAGCTCGTCGACCATCGATATGTCAAGGTCGCCGTATAGTATCATCGCAAGCGTGCGCGGGATTGGTGTCGCGCTCATGACAAGCACATGCAGGTCGCGGCCTTTCGATGCGAGTCGGGCACGCTGCACGACGCCGAAGCGGTGCTGCTCATCGGTTATAACCAGCGCAGGGTTTTTAAACTCAACGTCGTCGGTCAGCAGCGCATGGGTGCCTATGACAAAGTCGATTGCGCCGTCAGCCAGCCCTTCCTTTATCGCTTTCTTTTCGGAGGCTTTTGTGGAGCCGGTGAGAAGCGCTGTGGTTATTCCCATACGCGAAAAGAGATTTGACAGGTCTTCGTAGTGCTGGGCGGCAAGGATTTCGGTCGGCGCCATCAGCGATGCCTGATAGCCGTTTTTGACTGCAATATAAACCGCCGCCGCCGCACATATAGTTTTGCCGCTTCCCACGTCGCCCGATACCAGCCTTGCCATCGGCTTGCGGGTAGGCGATGTCATATCGGCATAGATTTCGTTTATGACGCGTTTCTGCGCGCCGGTAAGCTCAAACGGCAGCGTCTCAAGAAACTCGCGCGGGTCGACCGGCTCGAGCTTTGGCGCGTCCCCTGTCGTCCTTACGCGTTTGGCGCGCGTCAACCCGAGCGCGAAAACATAAAGTTCCTCGAACACGAAATAGCTTCGTCCGCGCTCAAGCTCTGCATAGTTTTGCGGGAAATGTATAAAGCGATAGGCTTCCGCCGGGCTGCAAAGCCGGTGCTCCATATAAGCTCTTTCCGGCAAAAGCCGCGGATATGCAGCGGGGTCAATCCGCTCGAGCGCCGCTTGTGCCAGCCCGCCGAGATATTTTTGGGTCAATCCCGACGTTAGCCTGTATATGGGAACAAACTCGGGCAGCGGCCTGTCCTCGCGCACCGGCTCGTATGCAGGGGATATGAGCGTGGGAACGCCCCTGTCATAGGTCAGCTTTCCCCAAAAGCGGAAGGTGTCACCGATACCGAATATATCGCCCACATAGCGCTGATTGAAAAACACTATATTGCACGAGCGCGAGTCGTCGAAAGCCCTAAATTCAGTTATGGTCATGCGGTTTTTGACCATTTTTGTGACCGGCTGCGTGCGAACCGTCAAAATAAACGCCGCGACTTCGCCCTCTGCAACCTCCGAGAGCAGGCGCACATTGCCGCGATGCTGGTATGCGCGCGGGAAATGGCGGAGCAGCTCTCCCACATTTGTTATGCCAAGTCTTGAAAGCTGCTTCGCTCTCGTCTCACCCACTCCACGAAGATTTTTTATCGGAGATTGAAAATTTAACATTATTTTACACAAATACGCTTGTTTTACACGGATAAATAGTTTATTATTACTAATACTTATAACAGAAAAGACAAGGAGAAACGATTATGGATAACCAGATGTCCACAAACAAATGGAGTGCCATAAAAACGGAAATCACGAATATCTGGAACTGCATAAAGAATTGGTATGACGGCTATAAAAACTCCGACCATAAAATTGTGCGCCGCAAATGCAGCGGCGAGATCATGCTTTGCACCAAAAATGCGCCGGACACTCCATTGCACAAGGTGACTGTAGACACCGATTTTTCGCTTTCTCTTGTTGAGCTCGGCATGCTCGCCATCGGCTGCGCTCTGCTGTGCGCCATCATTAAACTTTTACGGCGCTGTATATAAGTAGCCTATGCTTTGCATTGCAGAGTGTCGACTGCCGCCCATCACAACGGGCGGCTTTTTCTTTTTCGCTGCAATATCCGCGCAGCAAAGTGATATTAGATTCATTTTATTTCATTTCATCGCCCCTGTCAAGCATGCGGCGCGAAACCGGGGCCGCAAAGCGCGGCTAATATGCTTGACTTTGACTTTTCGGCATGTTAAACTTTATTAGATTAAATTAAGCTTAATTTAGCGGGGTATAGATTTTGAAGCTCAAGTTTACCAAAATGCATGGCTGCGGCAACGACTATATTTTCTTTGACTGTTTCACGCAGCCCGCGCCGGAGAATCCGGAGGCGCTGTCCGTCCGGCTGTCCGATCGCAACTTCGGCATCGGCGGCGACGGTATTGTGCTTATACTGCCGCCCGAAAGCGGCGAAAACGACGCTCGCATGCGGATTTTCAATGCCGACGGCAGCGAGGCGATGATGTGCGGCAACGCGACGCGCTGCATCGGCAAATATCTGTACGAGCGCGGATATGTTAAAACGAACATCGCGCGGCTTGAAACCAACAGCGGCGTGAAAATATTGACTTTATACCCTGACGACGGGGGCGAAATCAAATCGGTGCGCGTAAATATGGGCCGCGCGTCGCTTGATCCCGCCGCCCTGCCCGCGCTGGTTGATGGCGAGCGGGTGGTGGGGCAAAAGGTAGCGCTTTCGTGCGGCACCCACAAAATCACGCTGGTGTCGATGGGCAACCCGCACTGTGTGCTGTTTGAGTCGCCCGAGCTTGTGGCCGAGCTTGGACCATCAATCGAGCGCGACCCGATTTTCCCGCACCGTGTGAATGTGGAGTTTGTGGAGGTTACGGGAGAAAATGAGCTGCGCATGCGGGTTTGGGAGCGCGGGAGTGGCGAAACGCTGGCCTGTGGCACGGGAGCGTGTGCGGCGGCGGTCGCGGCTGTCGAGTGCGGGCTGTGCGACGGGTCGAAATCTATTGTTGTCGCTTTGCGCGGCGGTGAGCTTTCAATTGAGTACACGCCCGACGCGGTTTACATGACCGGGCCGGCGGAAATTGTATTCGAGGGCGAGGTCGAACTCTGAGTGAAGTATAAGCACACGGCCGAGCCTGTTTATGACGGGCGGTCAAAGCGGCTTATACTTGGCACCTTTCCTTCCCCTGCCTCGCGTGAGGTGGGGTTTTTCTACGGGCATCCGCAAAACCGGTTCTGGAAGGTGCTGGCAATGGTTTACGGCAAAAGCGTGCCCGAAACCATAGACGAGAAGCGAAACTTCATCCTCGAGCACGGACTGGCGCTATGGGACGTTATCGCGGAGTGCAAGGTAACGGGCAGTGCCGACGCGTCAATTACCGACGTTGTGCCAAACGATATAACGCCGATACTCGAGCGCTCGCCGATCGAGCGGATTTATGTGAACGGGCGGCTCGCGGAAAAGCTGTATAACAAGTTTATTTTGCCCAAATCCGGGCGCAACGCAATCTACCTGCCTTCGACCAGCCCCGCCAACGCCGCGTGGTCGCTCGAGCGGCTCGTGCAGGCCTGGAGCGTGATACGCGATTAGGCAGCGAATACGCGGCTGATAGATGTAACGACCGCTGTGGAGCTTTTTGAAAAAAGCTCCACAGCACCCTCCCAAAAGCTTCTCCTGTTGGCGTGTGCAGCAATTTTTTTGCTTGCATCATGCCGCTGCCCAATCTCAGAGCGCCGACAACGCCACCCCTCCCGCGAAATTCTACAAAACTCCTCTCTAAAATCCGCAAAAACTGTGGAAATATTAACAATCCTGCGGTATAATATATGCAAATCCGTGGAAAGGTGCGGGAAATGAAACTCAAACTGTTTAAAAGACGCATAAAAAGCGAGTTTGGCGAAGCCGACCTGCCTCGCGTCTGCCGCTTTTGCGAGCGCGCGACGCTGATAAACGACGAAGATAACGTGCTTTGCTCCGTCAAGGGTATCGTGTTCGCCGATTACTGCTGTCGCAAGTTTTCATACGACCCGCTCAAACGCGAGCCGAAGATGCCGCCGCCGATACCAAAACCCGATCTGTCTGCCGTGAGCATCGATTTGCCCTTGTTTATGACAGCCGAGCAGCCAAACGCCCAGGAAACCGGACCGGCGAGCGGCGAGCCGGCCACATCTGCCCCCCGGCCCGCCGAAAAAGATGCCGCAGACACAGAGGCTGTCCATTCGGAGACCGAAAACGCCGCGGAAAGCCCCGAGCACGACCAATCAAAGAACGAGCATGAAGAACCGGCTGAAGTTTAGTACATAATTTTACGGCGCCGTCCCGCCAAATTGCGGGGCGGGCTTTTTTGTTTTGAAGTTTTAGGCGATACAAAATCGCGCTATCACAGCGGCCGCCTGCGCGGCATATTCTGTAACAGTGACAGAGTTTTACTGTGAAAGAGGTTTGAAAAATAAAAGCAAAGGGTGTCCAATATATGCCAACATGCTGCGCCGTTATCGGCTCGGTTACCTATGCGCTGAAAGGACAGCGCATGCTCTCCAGCTATAACATAACCTCGCGGGTTATTAAGGTGCGTTCCGCGGGTACAGCGGGCGGATGCGCCTATGGGCTGGAGTTCGACTGCATAAATACCGACACAGTCGCCACGCTGTTGCGGCGCGGCGATATACCGTACAGAGATATTTTCCGGCTGTAACCGGATGAATAAAGGGCCTGTTATGATATATTTTGACAATGCGGCAACAACATATCCGAAACCGCGCGCCGTTTACGACGCCGTATTACGCGCAATGACCGATGCCGGCGGCAATCCCGGACGCAGTGCGCACCGGCTATCGATGACCGCCGCGGATATTATATACGAATGCCGCTGCGAGCTTGCCGACTTTTTCGGATGCTCGGTGCCCGAAAACGTTGTGTTCACCTACAACGCCACTTATGCGCTGAACATCGCCATAAAAGGGCTTGTCTCGCGCGGCAGCCATGTGCTCATCTCCAGCTTTGAGCATAACTCCGTGCTGCGACCTGTCGCCGCACTTGCAGCGCGCAATGTCACCTACAACGTATTTGACGCGTCGGGCAGCACTGTGCAAATAATCAACAACATAAAATCGCTTGTAAAGCGCAACACAACAGCGATTATCTGCACGCACGTGTCAAATGTCTGTGGGCTCGAGCTGCCGATAGCCGAAATCGGTGAATACTGCGCGTCGCGCCACATCAATTTTATTGTCGACGCGGCACAAAGTGCTGGAGTGCGCCCGATTGACATGCGCGCATATAACATAGACGCGCTGTGCATACCCGGCCACAAAAGCCTTTACGGCATTGCCGGCTGCGGAGCGGTAATTTTCCACGAAAAATACAAGGAAAACTACATGCCGTTTGCGCCTATAATCGAAGGCGGCAGCGGCGTCGATTCGCTCAACATCGAGATGCCCTCCCTTTTGCCCGAGCGGTTCGAGGCCGGAACGCTTTGCGTGCCCGCCATCGCGGCGCTGCTTGCCGGCACGCGCGAGGTACGCCGGATCGGCCCCGCAAAAATCGCCGAGCACGAGCTGAAACTGAAAACCAAACTTTGCGAGCTGCTCGGCGAGATGCCCGAAGTCGAGCTGTATCTGCCCGACGGCGAGGAAGAGGGCAGGCCCGGTACCGGCGTAGTAGCTTTCAATGTAAAGGGCAAGCCCTCGTCCGACATAGCCGACGCGCTCGCAAAGCGCGGTATATGCGTGCGCAGCGGCTTCCACTGCGCTCCGCTTGCGCATAAGACGCTGGGCACCGGACAGGACGGTGCTGTGCGCGTATCGTTTTCGATGTACAACAGTGAAAACGAAGTGCGCGCTTTCGCCGCCGCACTGCGCGAGATTATAAGCCAGCCGTAGTGCCCGCAAAGACTGTTTGTGTACTTAAAATGCTGCTCCCGCCGCCACTTGCGACAGAACATATAAAGCCGGGCTCCGCTTATATATTGCGGGGCCCGCGTTTTTATATCGAGCTGTATGTTTTCCGTTTATTTCGGCAACAACGCAGTGCGCTTGATGGAACGCAACCGGAACCTTGGGCATGCTTTAGGCATGCCACTTTCTTTATCCTCCTGCGGACGCATCTCCGCCGCTTGGTCAAAGCAGGCGGAAAACATTGGCACACATGGTGGGCGAGGCACAGTCATATTGAGGTTGATAGCGCATTACCGCAGGGGGCTTCATGGCGGATTGCCGCTTTATCGAACAGCCCTTTTGTTGCATTTCGCGCATCGGTGTGTTATAATAAGCATGATTATAATGTGATTTTGCGAGGTATTGATGACAACCACAGTAGATACGCAAAAAAAGACGCGTGGGCGAACGTTGAAGCTCCTCACGCGTTTTCTGCCTTATTACAAACCATACATACCGGTTTTGGCACTGGATCTGTTTTGTGCGGGTCTGACGACCTTGTGCGAAATCGTGCTCCCGCTTATAGTGCGCACGATCACAAACGCCGGTATAAATGACCCCGCATCCCTTACCACCCGCATGATACTTTCGATGGGCGGCCTTTATCTTTTGCTCCGCATCATAGACACGGCCGCAAACTATTACATGGCGTCGGTGGGGCATATTATGGGCTCGAAAATCGAGACCGACATGCGCCGCGATTTGTTCGAGCATCTTCAAAAGCTCTCGTTTAAATTCTTTGACAACACCAAAATCGGGCAGATCATGTCGCGCATCACAAGCGACCTTTTCGACGTCACCGAGTTTGCCCACCACTGCCCCGAAGAATTTTTTATAGCCGGTATCAAAATTATCGTTCCGTTTGTAATTTTATGCAGCTACAGCATCTCGCTGACCGTTATTGTCTTTGCGATTATCCCGCCCATGCTCGTCACCGCGTCGTATTTCAACCGCCGCATGCGCGACGCTTTCCGTCGCCAACGCGAGCAGGTGGGCGAAATTAACGCGCAGGTCGAAGACAGCCTTTTGGGCGTGCGCGTAGTTCGCTCCTTCTGTGGCGAAAAGATCGAAAACAAAAAGTTCCGCGAAGGCAACAACACATTTCTTTCAATCAAACAGCTTTCATACCGGCTGATGGGTGCTTTTTCAAGCACCAACCGCATGTTCGACGGTGTCATGTACATAACAGTCGTCGTTGTGGGCGCATTTTTTATGCGCAGCGGCAAAATCCATGTGGCGGAGCTGACCGCATATCTGCTTTATGTTTCGACGCTGATGAACTCCATCCGCCGCATTGTTGAGTTTACCGAGCAGTTCCAGCGCGGGATGACCGGAATCGAGCGTTTCTATGAAATATTGGATGTGCCTGTTGAGATAAAAGACGAGCCGGGCTCTACACCTGTCGAGGATGTCCGTGGTGAGATAGTGTTTGACAATGTCTCGTTTTCATACGGCGAAGGCGGCGAAGAGGTGCTTTCAAACATCAGCTTTAAGATCAATCCCGGCGAACATGTAGCCATTGTCGGCCCGTCGGGCAGCGGAAAGACTACACTGTGCAACCTCATCCCCCGCTTTTACGAGCCGACCTCCGGTCGCATACTCCTTGACGGCCGCGACATACGCACTATTACAC
>DGDL01000020.1 GCA_002385415.1 Clostridiales bacterium UBA3953 | reverse complement strand
AGATGTGTATAAGAGACAGGGTTTGTGCTGATTATATTTATCATCCAGCAGATTGACGGCAACATAATCGGCCCGCGCATACTCGGCGACACGACAGGCCTTTCCGCACTGTGGGTTATCGTGGCGATTATCGTCATGAGCGGCCTGTTCGGCGTGCTTGGCATGTTCATTGGCGTGCCGGTGTTCGCGGTGCTGTACACGCTTGTCAAACAGTCGACCGAGACGCGGCTTCGGAGGCGCGGCATGCCGGTCTCGACGGACGCCTACTATCCGGGCGAGCCCGAGGACACGCGCCCCGTAAAGATTACGCGCCGCACGGCGTATGGCGGCACTGCGGGCGCCGACCCGGACAGGCTCGCGCCGGACGATGCGGTAGACCCGCAAGCTCAAAGCGCGTCGGCTGATGCTACCGGAGACGCAGCGGGAAGCCCGAAAGCTCAAAATTCGCCAAACGATACCGCCGGCGTAAATGAAAAAGCCCCGCAAACTCAAGGCTCGCTTGGTGATACTGCCAAAGACACTGCAAAATCGCAAGCTCAAAGCGCGCCGACCGATGCAGGGGCAAATAAGTATAACAGCGGCAAGCAAAGCCGCCCGGGCAAATTCGGTTCCAAACGGCGCGACACACATGGGAAAAAGGCACAACCCGGCTCCGGAGACAACCGAAACGGGCCCCACGAAGCCGGCGAGGCAGAATCAGGCGGCACGGAAGGCGGTGGTGGCGATGAAGTTTGAGCCGAGCAACGACCGGTATCTGACCGTCGCCGTCTATGTTTTGATTTGCGCACTTGTCGTCTCGGTTTTCGCGGTCGCGCTTTTCAACCTTAGCGATGTTTGGGCGGCTCTCAGAACGTTTTGGAGAGTACTTAAGCCGATTGTATACGGCATTGTTTTCGCGGCTATCATCAGCATGCCCGCAAGGTTTTTCGAGGAGCGCGTGTTTGCTTTCCTTGACCGCGTGCCGCGCGCGCCGTCGCAGAAACTGCCGCGACCGGTTTCGCGGTTCATCCGGCGCGTGCGCAGCGTGACGCACCGCAACCCCTCTTTCAAGCGCGGCTGTGCGCTGGCTGTGACTTATGCCATCATCGTGTCGTTTATCATCGGGTTTACGGTGCTTGTCGTGCCGCAGGTGATAACCTCGTATCGCGAGTTGACCGAGGTTGCGCCGAAATATCTTGCCTCGGCGCAGCGGTGGCTTGACAATGTGCTTGACAGCCTGCCGCTTGCGAGCATCGACACCGGCATTGACCTGCCCGGCGCGCCGCAACCGGACATAGAGGACGTGGAGCGCGCGCTGCGATCGCCTACAAACCCACTTTCGCTGACAGTGGACGAGGCGGCTTCCAACGAAACGGGGAGGCTGGTGCGCGATATAGGGGCGTCCGGTCTGCGGCTGGATCTGTCGGACATTATCAAGCGCGGGCTTGCGCTTGCACTGGGATTGATGAGCGACGCGATGCCGCAGATTTTAGGCATGCTCGGGACGGTGGTGACCGAGCTGAAAAACATCGCTCTGGGGCTTATTATTTCGTTCTACCTGCTTTTCCGGCGTGAAAAGCTGCTGGCTCAGCTTCTCAAGTTTATGAGCTCATGGCTGCCTGCACCGGCGGTTGAGGCACTTGCGAAAGTCGGCAGGATTACTGGCAGGACATTTACGGAGTTTGTCAGCGGCAAGATAATCGACGCGATTGTGATAGGCGTGCTTTGCACTGTGTCCATGCTTATATTCCGCATGCCTTATCCGGCGCTTATCGGCATGCTGGTTGGAACAACGAATGTTATTCCTTATCTCGGACCGTTTCTGGGCGCGGTGCCGGGCGCGATTATTATATTTATTGTCAACCCGACAAAGGCAGTTTGGTTTGTGCTGCTTATTATTGTGCTGCAGCAGCTTGACTGTAACTTTATCGAGCCGTATATCGTCGGTGACAAGACGGGGCTGGCATCGATCTATATTATCACGTCGGTGATTGTGATGGGCGGGATTTTCGGCGTGCCGGGCCTGTTCCTTGGCGTACCGGCGTTTGCGGTGATATATGCGCTGGTCAAGGATTGGTCGGAGGGCAGGCTCGCAAAAAAATCGCTGCCGACTGGTACGGTTGCCTATGCCGACGACGCGGAGATTGCGCCCGACACCGAAAGCAGCTGACAGCAACCGCTCACGCCGGGTGTGTCACCCGCGAACTTGGTTTGTTTTACCCGGTTTGCCCTATCGACTTTTGATAAATCTGTGCCGCTGTGCCCTGCCCCGATTCGCCGCCGCCGCACTCTTTTACCGCGCGGCTTAAATAAGCGCAAAAACCCTTTCCACTGCAAGGTGATAATAGATGAATTATGCAAAACAAGCCGGCTCGGCTGATCTATGTCAGCCGCTGCGCGATTTTTCACGCTATCTCACTGTCACACAGGGTCGCCAGCACGGCACCGTCGAGCAATATCTCATTGACCTGACGCTGTTTTTCCGGTTCCTTTTAGCCAGAAAAAACAACTTACCGCTCTCGGGCGAGGATTTCGACAACATTGACATCAGCGCGGTCGACTACGACTTTGTCAAAGCCATCACGCGCGGCGACCTGCTCGATTACCTATATTTTACCGCCGTCGAGCGCTCCAACTCGGCGCGCACGCGCGCGCGCAAGCTGACCTCACTGCGCTCGTTTTACAGGTACCTGACGCGCGAAAAGATTGTGCCCGAAAACATCGCAAAAGACATCGACTCGCCCAAACAGCGGCAGACACTGCCGCGGTATCTGACGCTCGAGGAAAGCGAGCGGCTGCTTGACACGACCGCCGAGCACGCGCCCGAGAAAACCCGCGAGCGGGACTATGCTATCCTGACCCTGTTTTTAAACTGCGGCATGCGCCTTTCCGAGCTTGTCGGGCTTAATCTGTCAGACATTTCGCCCGACCTGCGCTCGCTGCGCGTGCGCGGCAAGGGCGCGAAAGAGCGCATCGTCTATCTCAACGACGCATGCCGGGAGGCACTCGAGGCATATCTGCAGGTGCGGCGTGCCAACCCGAACGTAAAACCAGACTCGGCAGACGCGCTGTTCCTTTCGTCGCGGAACAAACGCATCAGCCGCAAGACTGTGCAGTGGATGGTCTACAAAAGGCTTGCCGAAGCGGGGCTGGAAAACAAAAACCTGTCGGTGCACAAGTTGAGACACACCGCCGCGACGCTGATGTATCAGACTGGCCAGGTCGACATACGCGTGCTGAAAGATATTTTGGGTCACGAGCAGCTTTCCACCACCCAAATTTACACGCATGTGGCCGATTCGGCGATGAAGCGCGCCGTCGAGACCAACCCACTCGGCAAAAAGCGCGCGAAAACTAAGCCCGAGGAATGAAATATCAAACATTTTCACATGCGTATATTGCATTATTAACATTTTACAATGTATAATGGTATAAAACAGAAATCTGCAAGATTGACGAAAGGCGGTCGGGCGCCGCTCTGATGCAAACGAGGTTTGCGCATTTCACATGGCAGCGGCGGCAAGTGGCTATGATCAAATTTATCAAAGACAACTCATACTTGATCTTCAAGATGATGGTCAACCAGCTTGGTATGATGATGTTCGGCCTGGTGCTTTCGATGGCGACATATAACGACGACAAGCTGCATCTGGCGACCAGCATCTTTGCGGTCGGGTTTTATATGGTACTGCTCTACATGATGTGCTGGGAGTACGGGCAGAAGGAGAAAGTCAGGGTCGACCACGGACGGCTGCCGTATATGCCGCTCAAAGGGCTGTATATGTCTCTTTGCGCGAATGTGATAAACATTCTTTTGGCGATTATACTGCTGTTCGGATATATAAATGTAACCGACATCGAAAACCAACAGCCCTCGTGGGCGTATAGTTTGTACGATTCCACACGGTTCTTCGCATTGGTTGCGCAAGCGATGTATATCGGAATCATCAACATGCACATGCGGGTGAACCATGGCCAGATAAACCCCGTCATGTTTTTCGTTATTATCCTTCCCTCGCTTGCGGCAAGCGCGCTCGGCTATTATTTCGGGCTCAAGGATAGGCGACTGCTGGGATTCTTGGGGCTGGGCAGAAGAAGCGACGACACCGACCAGGACGAGCAAGAATAAAAGCAAACCGGCGACTCTCGCAAAGGGAGCCGCCGGTTTTTTGTTGCGGATGCGATATGGATATGCGGGGAAATTTTTGGACGTGGTTTAATCCTTCAGGTATTGCCAGCCGCATCGGGGGCGCCTGTCGTCACCTTAATGTTAACGCAATTGTACTGCCAAACACATACGTGCGGCGGCAACTGTGCCGCACCTCAACACACCGCCGGCAGGCAAAACACGAAAAATCTATCCCGCCAGCACGCCCACCACCGGGAAAAACTGCAATATCCCACCGCCGTGAGGTGCGTCGCTCATTAACTGCGTGAAATCCGACCCCGCACGATGACTGTGATGCTCGCCGTCGATCCAAACCTCGCTGACGTCGTAGACATAGCCGTTGTAAGCAATATAAGCCGGCCTGCCTCCGGTACCGTCGTAGTAGCTGAGGCTCTCCAGCGTGAAAATGCGCAGCCCCTCGGCGTCGGTTTCAAACTCGAGCAGCTCCGCCGCGGTTTCAGCGGCTGTTTCGGCAGTCGTCGTGTCGGCGGCCGGCCCGCCCCGCTGTGCTGAAACGTTGTGAGCTACCCAGAGCGTCAGCACGGCGACTATTGCCGCGCCGATCAGTCCTGCTTTGAAATCGTCCATGCTGTTTTACCGTCCCAACAAAAAATTCGCTTACTTGCGAATTATTTTACGTTTTGCGGGATAAAATTATAACCGCGGAAATATTGTTTTCTCCGGTAATATTTTCAACCGCGTAAACGTTTTTGCGCGGTAAAAAGCCGGTGCGACACCGCAGCGACCAGAATTCCGGCGATGAAGGGAGGGGGATTTGCGCCGGATAGCAGGAGGCGGCTGCGCCCGGACTGCCATCACAGCAGAAAAGAGCCACCTGGCTCTTTTTATTTTTGCAGCGCGCATTGTGTACGCCGGCAAGTACCGACAAGCAACCGTATATAACAGTTTAAGGGGGGACTTTTTCATAAAGTTCCCCCCTCTTTTTCGCTGCGCACAACCGAGCACACAAAAAAAGGGCGGGTGAGCGCCCTTTTTTGTTGGCAGCAAGCCATGAAAAAGATATATTAAATCGCCTTGTGGCGGTAGTTCACTGCTCTTTCGCCGGGTGACATACCTCGGAGAGCGCGCAACCGCTGCACCCACAGCCGCAGCTCGTCTTTCCCTTCTTATGGTTTCTCACCATGCTCACTATAACCACCGCAACTATGGCAGCGAGCACCGCACAGACTATAATCGTCCCGATGTTTGCCGTTATCCACGCCAGCATACACACGCCTCCTTTAGACGTTAATTTAAGTTAATAGTACTGTCATATTTTCGCATTCGCGCGCTTCAGTTTCGGCTCGTCTTTCTGCGGCTTTACAAGCATAAACACCATAAACGCCGCCACAACAACAGCCGCTGTGAGACCCACAGGGTCAGGCGTGCCGGCAAACAGCATACCGAACTGGTACACCATCAGCGATACCGCATAGGCAAACAGTGTCTGATACCCGACCGCAAACAATGTCCACTTGGGACTGTTCATCTCGCGCCTGATTGCGCCTATTGCCGCAAAACAGGGCGCGCAAAGCAGGTTGAAGACAAGGAACGAGTATGCCGTGAGCGGCGTGAACACCGCGCGCACGTTCTGCCAGACCTGCCAGCCGTTTTCGGCCACCTCCTCCAGCCCGCCGAACAGCACCCCGAACGTGCCCACCACGTTCTCTTTCGCGATAAGCCCCGTCACCGTCGCCACCGTCGACTGCCAGTTGCCGAACCCCAGCGGCGCAAATACCCACGCTACCGCTCCTCCTACAACCGCGAGTATCGAGTTGTCAAGCGACTCGACCATCCCGAATCTGCCGCCCTCGACCCCGAAGCTCATCAAAAACCACAAGAGGATTGCCGAAAGCAGTATAACCGTACCCGCCTTTTTGATAAACGACCATGCGCGCTCCCACATCGAGCGGAGCAGACTGCCCAGTGTAGGCAGGCGATACTCGGGCAGCTCCATCACGAACGGCGCCGGGTCGCCCGCAAACGCAGGCGTCTTCTTAAGCATTATACCAGAAACTATAATCGCTGCAATACCTATAAAGTAAGCGCTGGGTGCCACCCACCACGCGCCCCCGAACATCGCGCCCGAGATAAGCGCTATTATGGGCAGCTTCGCGCCGCAGGGCATGAACGTCGTGGTCATAATGGTCATACGCCTGTCACGCTCGTTTTCGATTGTGCGCGACGCCATTACACCCGGCACGCCGCAGCCCGTCGCGATAAGCATAGGGATAAACGACTTGCCCGACAGGTTGAACTTTCGGAAAATGCGGTCCATAACAAACGCCACGCGCGCCATGTACCCGCATGCCTCAAGAAATGCGAGTAATAAAAACAGCACCAGCATCTGGGGCACAAATCCGAGCACCGCGCCCACGCCGCCGACGATGCCGTCCATAATGAGGCCGTCCAGCCAAGGCGCTACGCCTGCTCTCTCAAGCAGACCGCCGACCAGCACCGGTATGCCGGGTATGAACACGCCATAGTCCGCCGGGTCGGGCTCCTCGTAGGCAAGTGCCTCCTCGTATGCCGCAAAATCGGCGGCTAACTCCTCCTCGACGTTGCCTTCGTCGTCGTAGACAAGAGCGGTGGTCACAATATCCGCCGCTTCCGCAGGCTCGACACCCGCCTCCTCCGCCGCAACCTCAAAAGCCTCGATAACCGCGGCATGACGAGTATACTGCTCCGCCGCCTCCTCGTAGGCAGCCGAGCCGATACCGAACAGGTGCCAACCGTCGCCGAACACCCCGTCGTTTGCCCAGTCGGTCGCCCAGGTGCCGACCGTCGTGACCGAGATGAAGTAAACAATGAACATCACAACCGCGAAAATCGGCAGCGCGAGCACCCGATTTGTGACAATGCGGTCGATTTTGTCGGAGGTGCTCATCTTCCGGTTGCTCTTTTTCCTGCAGCAGGATTTCATAAGCTGCGCGATGTATATATACCGCTCGTTTGTGATGATGCTTTCGGCGTCGTCGTCATACTCCGCTTCGACCGCGGCGATGTCCTGCTCGATGTGGGCAAGCGTCTCCTCGGGGATGCCGAGCTGCTCGAGCACCTTTTCGTCGCGCTCGAAGATTTTAATAGCGTACCAGCGCTGACGCTCGGCTGGAAGGTCGTGCAGCACCGCCTCCTCGATATGCGCAAGCGCGTGCTCGACCGTGCCCGAGAAGTTGTGCTGCGGCACCGTCGGCCTGCCTCGCGCCGCCTCGACCGCTGCTTCTGCCGCCTGGTCAATTCCGTCGCCTTTCAGCGCCGAAATCTCGACAACCCTGCAGCCGAGCGCGCGGGACAGCTCCTGCGTGTCAATTTTGTCGCCGCGCCGGCGCACGACGTCCATCATGTTAATGGCGACGACGACCGGTATGCCCAGCTCAAGCAGCTGGGTGGTCAGATACAGGTTGCGTTCGAGGTTGGTTCCGTCGACAATGTTGAGTATCGCGTCCGGCCGCTCGCCAACGAGATAGTTTCGGGCAACGACTTCCTCGAGCGTGTACGGCGAAAGCGAGTAGATGCCGGGCAGGTCGGTGACGGTCACGCCCTCGTACTTTTTTAGTTTGCCCTCTTTTTTCTCGACCGTCACGCCCGGCCAGTTGCCCACAAACTGGTTCGAGCCGGTCAGCGCGTTAAACAGCGTGGTTTTGCCGCTGTTGGGGTTGCCTGCCAGCGCTATTTTGATGCTTTTATCCATTGCTTTCCTCCGGTATTGGCGGCTCCTTTCTACCGCCGGTTGCAGTTGAGTTAGCCGAAGCTAACTCGCACGTCATTTATTAGGGGACGGCGTCCCCCTCTTGCAGACTTATTCGATTTCAATCATTTCGGCATCGGATTTTCTTATTGAAAGCTCGTATCCGCGGACGGTGACCTCAATAGGGTCACCGAGCGGCGCGAC
>DGDL01000019.1:3328-15564 GCA_002385415.1 Clostridiales bacterium UBA3953 | reverse complement strand
CCGTGGACTCGGAGATGTGTATAAGAGACAGGCCCATAGCCGCCCGCCATCGCGTATAGCCTATCCATGGCGTCGGCCAAAGTTTCCGACCGGAATAACACCCAGCCGACCGTAACGGTGAGCAATGTATAAAGGTTGCGTGCCACCGGTATTTTTTCGATAGCTTTGCCCCAAAACAGCTTTTCGAGCACCAGCAAAGCTCCGAAATAAACACCCCATAACACAAAGTTCCATGCAGCGCCGTGCCACAGTCCGGTCAGCGCCCACACGACAAAAATGTTTGTTATCCAGCGCGGTTTTGACACGCGGTTACCGCCGAGAGGGATATACAAATAGTCGCGGAAAAATGTTGACATGGATATGTGCCAACGCCGCCAGAAATCGGTGACCGAAACCGCTGTGTACGGGTCATCGAAGTTTTCGAGATAATGGAAGCCCATCATCCTGCCCATGCCTATTGCCATGTCCGAATAACCGGAAAAATCAAAGTAAATCTGAACGGCATAGGCCAGCGCCCCTATCCATGCCGCCACAATGCCGCATGAGGCGGGGTCATACGAAAATATCCCGTCCGCAGCGGTCGCCACCGTATTGGCGATGAGCACTTTTTTGGCAAGCCCGACTATAAAGCGGCGAACCCCTGCATATACATCGTCCAGCGAAACCTCGCGCTCGGTCAGCTCGGTTTCCACTGTGCTGTACCGCACGACGGGACCGGCGATAAGCTGCGGGAACGCGCACAGATATACCGCAACTATGTAAAAGTTTTTCTGCGCTGCAACATCTTTGCGGTACACGTCTAAAACATAGGACAGTATTTGAAAAGTAAAGAAACTGATGCCTATAGGCAGCTCGATTTCGGGTACGGCAATATCCAGACCAAACAGCAGATTGATGTTTTCGGCAATAAAGCCCAGATATTTGTATGCCCCGAGCATCCCGAGGAGCAGCGCAACCGTCACGGCCAGCGATGTTTTGACGGCAACCGGCATTTCCCTTCGCCTGAAATAATCTATGGCCAAGCCGCCCGCCCAACCGATAAATGCGGCCGCAATCAAAAGCGGCAGATTCACAATCTTGCCCCATGCGTAGAATATAAGCGAGAAGACCAAAAGAAGTATGTTTTTTGCCGTTCGGCTTGGCATCACATAATAAAGCGCAAAAAACAGCGGGAAAAACGCGCAGACAAAAACTACCGACGAAAACAGCATGGTTTAATCTCCTCAGTCCAGCCGGATAAAGGACAGCTTGTCGTCCCCGTACATGTCAAACAAAATGCGGTCGGAAAACTGCAGAAACAGCACATCGGTGATGCCAAGCTGTTTTATAACCGAGTTGTAATGCATGCCCGGGTAATCATCATAGTAGAAAACGGTTGTTTTGTCAAAAGCACTGCCGAGCAGCTGCACAAACCCCTGTGTATAGCTGTCGCCGATAACCAAAAGGTTGCGCCCGGTGCGGTTTTCGGGATACTCGACTATGTTCACTTTGGGGAAAAACTCCGCGTAAACATTTATATCCGGCGACGCGAACTTTTGCTGCTGCAGATACGCTACCCGCCCCTCAAAATCCCAATGCGGCGTGCAGACAAACGGCCCAAGCCCAAAGTCATACACCCGGAACTCGTCCCACAAATCCATTGTCTGGCACATTCTTGCATAGCTGCCGTAAAAACGGGTGTCCGGAAAATCCACCGCTTCACCGAGCTTCACCGGCGTGTGGTCGGGGCATATAGCCTCGCAAAGCTGAAGGAAGCCTATATAACTGCCGTAGACCGTCCAATGATGGTCGGTTAAATAGACACGCTCCGTCCGGTCGCGCACAGTGCCGATATCCCATTTCAGCTTTGTTATATTGTCGCCGAGCAGCGAAAGAAACAAATCCGCATACTCTTTGGTCGACTCTTCGCCCGGTATAATATCCTCAAAATAATCGGTATCCTGCATCCTGGTCAGCAGCATGAAATAGAAATTTACGTCCTCGTTTGATTCGGCAATGCGGCGCAGCCTTTTCGCCTGCACTTTTACGCGCGCCTCTTTCTCTTTGTCGGACAATATAACGGCGGTGTCAAGAAACGATACTTCTTTGCCGTCCTCAAACGCTATGTCCACGCGATAGTAGCGGTGAATGCCGGAGGTGTAAAGCAGCGTGGATGAGACCGATACCACTTTGTGGGGGTCGGGCGGCGGCGGCTCGTCCGTTTCGTCCACATGAAGCACTGCAGGAATCTCCTCCGGCTGCAGCAGGCTTTTATAAAGCTCTGCCCGCGCCCGGCTGTAAAGCCGCATAAAAGGCGCGTTGACGCTGCTCTCCAGCTTGCTGTATGTATACACAATTTCATAGTATCCGGGCATAAAATTGGTGTAAAGATTGGTTATGGATGCTTTTATGGCTGACAAAGCGTTGAGCGGCCCGTCAAACGGCGTGCCGGAGTAAACCGTCGCTTGCTCGGGTGTGTTGCCCATGTCTTTTACAGTTATGATACCGGCGCGGTCGGCCGTATAAAGCAGCGGAGCCCCGACCATCATCACAAACAGAAATATACCGATTGCCGCAAGATATGCTTTTTTTACCGTCATAGTTTTCTTCAAATACACAAGTAAAGTCATCACACGCGTTTTATGCGGGGAGGCTGGCATATAGGGCGTGTGATGACTTTATTCTATTTTGGGAAAGGCTCGCTTTGTTTGGCTCGGTGCATTTGAGCGGGTCAAATTCAGGCGAGCTGCTGGTATTTTTCGATAGCTTTGCTTATTGCGGTCAAAGCGCTTTTTTCTCTTGTTTTATACATCGAGGACAGCTTGTCGCTGTTTGAGGTCAGCAGTGTGGTGAAAATATCTCCGATTCCGCCCCAGTTGTTGATGAAAATAATGTCGAATACGCGGTTTGCGAAGATAATGTCCAGCATATCGCGCGACTCTTCGTCACGGATGATTATGCCGTGTAAAACTATGTTATAGAACGTGGATTTGAGCGTGTGGGTGGATGCCATGCAGGTCGCCTGCAAAATGAAACCTACATCATCCGGCGCTGTGCTGGTCTTCGGGATACCGATTGCGGCAGAGTTGAATTTGGAAAGCGTGGTGTAATAGTTGTCCTGCGCCTCGTCATATTTCGGAATCGGGATAATTCCGAAATCCGAGTCCATATACCGGTATTCCATTGCCGTACCGATACCGGTCATATAAAACAGTCCGCGGTCCTCGGCAAACGCTTTCAAACAGTCGGCAGGCCCGTTTTTCGACCAGCCCATGTTCAGGCACAGGTCTCTGTCCGACATGATTTTGAAGGCTTTCTCAAAAACAGCAACAGTGCGGTCGTTGTAAATGTCAAGCACCGGATAATCGTTTTCATCTTTTATGGCAAATCGTGCCTTGCCCCCGAACATGAGTATGTTAATATTATAGTGTTCGGTGAGAAATCCCCACGCGTCGCTTTCGTCCTGGACACCGTCGCCGTTGATGTCGCTTGAACCCTGTCTTGCCATCGAGTAAAAGGCATCCATTGTCCATGAGCCGGCGCGCACAAGGTCATACAGGCAGCCAAGCTGGTAGTTTGCCGCCAGCTTTTTGTTAAACAGCATGCACCAGGTGCCTTTTTTGTCAAGGGTCAGCATATCGCCAACGGCAATATAGTGCTTTTTGCCTATCGAAAGGCTGCTGTTGACATTCTGGTCCCAGCAGGACGCAAACAAATCGAGTCCGCCGACATCATCGAGCGGGTAATACATCGAATAGTCGCACATGGCGCCGATTCCGTCCACAACAGCGTCAAAGTCGTCTGAACCGGCAAGAACGCTTTGCCTGACGGTTGCCATGGGGTTTTTGTCCAGTTGAATACTGTTGAATGAGAAATTGTACCGCTCCTCAAGCTCGCGATTCCGCTTGTATACCGTGTCGTTGATTTGCGAGCCGTCCAGCTCCTCGGCGTCGATTTCGTCGTTGCCATAGTCGGTGTACTGCTGCGCATCGTGACCCTTGTCGGTTATCCTCGAGATGATGCGAAACTCCATCCCGCCGAGGTCCTTTGCCGGCAGATGTTCGTAATATCGGTACTCGGTTTCTTCCTCGGTGTTCGCTGCGTCCGTCGATGTGTCGGCGCCGCTGCTGTCCGGACTGCCGTCCGCGGGCTTGCCGCCCTGCGAGCAGGATGCGCCGGAAAAAAGCATGGATGCGACAATCAGGACAGCAGCCAGTCTTTTCATTTTCTTCATTGACTGTTTTCTGGCTCCTTTACGCATTTCTGGCTCCTTTACGCAGGTAAATAATCGCCGCTGCGCAAAGAGAAGCGACCGCCGCCAATCCCGCCGTCATATCCGAAGTCTGGGGGGCTGCAACCGGCTTGCTTTCTGCCGCGTCGGCTGCCGGGATTTCGACCGCAGCCTCGGGCGTCTCGTCTACCACAGGCTCGCTGTCCTCGGATTGCTCCGGGGTCAGACCTTTTCCGTCAACGGAGTTGGTTTTGTAAAGATTGAGCACTTCCTCTTCGGACAGCGCACGCCCGAAAAACCATACATCGTCCATCGCATACATCGGGGCTATCTGCCAGCCCTTCAACTCGGCAGACTCGTTTCCAAGCAGTGTGAAAGGCAAAGCCAGCTCGCCGAACATGCTGTCTATGTATTCGCCGTCAGCATAAACATGGGTGGAAGCATCGTCGGCCACATGCACAAAAGTGAGCATCGTCCATTTGTCCAGCTCCACTTCATAGGCGGTGGAGTTGTCCACAACGTCGTTGATTGTCGCGCCTACCGTTCCGGTGTTGGTCTGATTGAGGCGCAGCGAGCCTTTGATGCTGGTGCAAAGGAAGGAATAGTTCGGAAGCTCGGTCTGCTTCACCCAAAAGCTGGCGGTCCAGTCGCCCGGGATGTCGTTTTTCAGCAGCGCGACATGCTGGTCGGGAGAATCGAAATAAATGGCGCCGTTTTGGACATTGTCCCTGCCTTCGACAAACTGCGGGTCACCGACTATGGTGCCGCTTATGTTGCCGAATGCGTCGTCAGCATTGCCGTTGAACTGGAACAGTATGCCGGTCTCAGGAATGGTGAAATCCTCCAGTTCGTATGCCGCAAACACTGATAAATTAGCGGTCAGCGCAAGAAGAACAGAGATAAAAATTACGAGCAGTTTTTTCATTTTTGTTCTCCTTCCATTATTTATTAATATTAAATATTAAAATTACGACCAGTAAAACATATACTTTTCCAGCGCGTCCATCAGCGCCTTGACGTTTTCGAGCGGCGTGCCCGCATACCAGCCGTATATAAGCATCAGCCCGCCCGCCGGCGACGATAGCTTTTCTACCTCTTCCCTTATCAGCGCATCAACTTCTGCCGGCGTGCCGAATACGGTCACCCGCTGCCTGTCGATATCCAGCTCGAGCGCGTACTTGCCGTAAAACCGGTCTCTTATCCAGTCGATTCCGTTGACCAAATCCTGTATGTTCAGCACGTCGACGCCGCTGTCTATAAGGTCGTCCGCCAAGTCGCGTATGTCGCCGTCCGAATGCATGTGTATGATAGCGCCGCTGTCACGCGCGGGTTTCATCAGCCTTTCATAAGACGGTTTTATGTAACGCCTGAAAAGGTCGGGCGAAATCATCGGGCCGACTTGCATGCCCAAATCTTCCGCAAAGCCAATCATATCGTATCCGACTTTCGAGTAATGCTCCACAAAGGCATAATTGTATTCTTCCAGCCGCTTGATAAGCAGCATGAGGTTTTCGTCCTCGTCCATCATGCCCACAAGCACATTCTCATAACCGCACAGGTCGGTCAGCCGCAGAAATGTGTGCCCGTGCTCCAGCCCCGCCATCGTAAATTGCCCGTTTTCTTTGGCTTTTGCGACGTTTTCGCGGTCTTTTTCAAGGTCGAATTTGGGCAGCTCCGGGAATTTGTAGTCGGGAATCTTTGAAAAGTCCTCCAGCGGGTGCTTTTGAATCACGCCGCGGATACCGTCGATTACGCCCTTCCATTCGACACCGAACGCATCGTAATAAATATGGCTCTCGTCAACTTCCTCCGGGTTTTTGGGCACAAGGTCCCAGCGCATGCAGTGCTTGCCCGCTATTATGGGATGCGATTCAAGCAGCTCCTCCACAGCATACGGGTCATAGTGAGAAAACACCGATGGGCTGATAGCAAATGTCACCGGTATGTGTTCGGGATACTCAAAGCGGATGGCCCTCAATATGTTTTCACGATAAGTCATAAAACACTTGCCCCCAAAAACATGTCGTCGTTGTGCTATTTAATGCTATGCGATGCAATTTTATGTCATTTCTCATTATTATGGCATTGTAATATCTATACCATGGAAAGCGGTTTTTAGCAATAGAAAAAAAGAACTTGCTTCTTTTTCTATGTCTCGGTTTGTGCAAAACAAAATGCGGCAAAGCATAAAAAGCGCTTTGCCGCAGCGGTGTTTTTCCGTATTTTCTCTTGCTTTTCGCCCGCCCTCAAATTCAGCCGCCAAATAAAATTGCCGGCCTGACGGGGCGGTCTCCCCTGTCAGACCGGTTTCGGCTTGTTTTGCTGTGCTACAGCTTTTGCGTGGGCGGTTTAGCCGCCGAAATATTTGAAATAGATATAAATCGGTATGGCCGACCAGCCATGGCACAGGCTGCCGGCATTTGCAAATGCCGATTCGCCGTCGATGGTCTCCCAGAAGCTGGTTGCACCCGAGTAAAGCATTTTGCCCCAAAGCTCGGCTATGCTGTCAAGCACAAACTGCGCGTACTTTTCCCTGTTTTGCATCAGCGCGTCGTATTTGAAAATGCTGTGGCTGAGCGTCACCGTAAGCAGCTGGCCTCCCGCTAAGGCAGCGAGCACACTCTCCAGCCGCTCGTCCGGCACGGCGCCGGCACAAACGACCAGCGAGTTGGTAAGCTCGCTGTAGTGCCACTTTTTGCCGTCCCGCAAAAACGAGGCATAGCAGCCGCGGTCATCGTCAAAAAATGCGGCATCTATCGCTTGGTTGAGCTTTTCATGCATGTCGCGGTAGTATTTTTCCTTTTCGGCAAGACCCAGTTTGCCGCAGATTTTGGAAAGCGACCGCAGTCCAAGCGAGACAAAGGCGTTGAGCGGCGCGTCATAGGTGCGCTCCTCTTCCGGAACAAAGCCGCCGATTGTACCCGCAAGCCCTGACTGCCATTCGTAAAAGTTCCAGTATTTCTGCTCACCAAAGCATTTTATCAGACCGCCTTCGTTTTCCGCCCGGCGTATAAACTCGCCCGCAATCCGCTCCGCGACCGGCAGCGTCTGCATGGCAAAATCGGTGTCCCCCGAAAAATCGAGGTATTCCTGAAGCTGAACCATGAAAATAGCAGAAAAGGACGGTATTGTTATCGCGACCTCGGCCGGCGAGCAAAGTTCGAGCATGTTGTCGTCCCGTATGGAATGGGCCATCAGCTCAAGCGACGCGCGTGGGAATTTGGTCTCGCCGTACGCATAGTAGCCGCAGAGCATCTGGTTGCGCGAATCCATCGTGTAAAGCGCCTGTTCGCGCCACGGGCAGTCTTCATAATGCTCGTGCATGCACAGCAGCAGCGTGCGGCAGGAGACCTCGTAGATTTTCCGGTGCAGATAGTCGTCGACCGGCGGCTTTGCCGGCTCGGGCAACGGGTACAGCGTCGGGCGGATACCGGCGTAGTATATCGTGCACCGCTCTGCATAGATGTGAAGCTGCAGATAGCGCAGCCCACAGCGAAACAGCGGGTTTTCAAACCGGTTGCGGCCGGCACGCGCTCTATACTTCACCGCGAAGTTGCGGCCGCCGACAAAGCTGCGCACGCGCAGGTCGGCGAGATGCTCGCCCCATCCTATGTAAATGTCGCAGTCGCATGGGACGTCGATGTCGAGCGAGATAAATCCGGTGTTTTCCTCGCCGAGGTCGACTATCGCAAACACGCCGTCCGGCTCCGGGCCTGCCGCTGTCGGTTCTTTAGAGAGCGCGACGCCCTCGTCCGACGGAAGGCCCTCGCCGCCGCAGAGATACTGTGTCGCCAGCGCCGCTGCCTGCATTTTCTGCGCCGGTGTGCCTGCCGCGGTGTCGAAAAATACCCCCTTGTTGATTATACTGGCTTTTGCGTGAGGGTCTACTGTCAGCTTTTCAATCGGGCGTGGTCTTATATCCATGGTTTTTTCGACAATATCCGCCGGCTTTTCACCGGTTCGCTCCCCCTCGCGCGTGGCGTCGTAATGAAATCCGATGCCAAGCTGACCCGAGACCCATTCGATTTGGTCGCCGTCGGCAAATGCGCTGTTTTTATATGCGACTGTCCGCTCGGACGAGGCGCAGACCACCTCGCCGTCGGCCGACACCTCGAAAATCAGCCCCGGCTCTCCGCGCCGGTAGGTAGAGCAGCTTACGCCCTGATAATAGACGACGGCAAGCAGTGTATTTTTACCGGGCTTTACATGCGGCGTGATGTCAAGCTCGTCGTAGTATTTCAGGTCCTCGTAATCCGAGTATTGGCCGCTGTCGACGAAACCGCCGTTGATATAAAGCGCATAGTTGCGGTCGCAGCTTATCTTGATGCTGCAGGCGGACGGGGCGTCGCCAAGCGTAAACTCGTCCTCGAAATTGACATAGACGTTCGTGCCCCGATACGAGTTGTGCCAAATCCATTTAGCTTCGCTGAAACTTTTCATGACTTGCTCCTTAATTTTGATTGGTAGGGCAAAGCTATTATACCATAAAATGCGTGAGAAAAGAAAGTTTTGTCAGCACTGCAATAGTTTTATTTTCAGCCAACCGGCAAGACCGTATTGCTCTAAAGCGCCGCGCTCTACATCCTGCATAATTTTTCCACATCCGCCACGTTTTCGTTGACAATGCTATATAATAATGCTAAAATATAGCTGCACTTCATATATAATCCATATCCGGTTACCCTATCCTCTCTATTACAATCAAACGGAGGACTATCATGAAACGATTTATCTCATTGCTGCTGGCGTTGGCTTTGGTTGCCGCCGGTGCATGCAGCAATGCACCCACAGCCAAACAGACAGACACAGCGGAAAACCAAGCTGATGTTACCACAGTGGAAAGCGAGAGCGAGGGGGACAGTCGAGAAAATATTGACGACGAGCTGGGACACTACGATTTCGACGGTTATGAGTTTCGCATCGTCACCTGCAATAATATGACCGACCATTATTTTATGGAAGAAAGCACCGGCGATGTCGTAAACGATGCGATATACACGCGCAACAGTACCGTCGAGGAACGCTTCAACTGCAAAATAAGCGTCATAAGCGATACCGGCCATCGTGAAACCGGAATTATCGTAAACACCGCCACCGCAAACGAAGACGCAATCGACCTTGTCTGCTGGCATGTCGTGGTGCTCGGGCAAATTGTACCGGGTGGCTATTTCATGAACTGGTACGATATTCCCAAAGTGGATTTCACAAAACCCTGGTGGTCGGATTCCAATATCAACGATTTGACATACAATGGCGTCTGTATCATCGCCATCGGTGATTTTATATTGTCGGCGATAGGCAAGACCTACTGCGTCTTTTACAATAAAAAACTGGGGGGCGATTATGGTCTTCCGAACATGTATGAAGTCGCCGGCAGCGGCAACTGGACTTTCGACTATCTGGTCAGCCTTTCAAAGGATATTTACGTCGATGTCAATAACAACAATGCAGTCGACAACGATGACCTGTACGGCTTTACCTCCGACTGCAAATCAAATGTCTGCGCTTATCTTTGGGCTTTTGACAATCCGGTTTTCACCAAAAACAATGAAGGCAAAATGGAGTTTGCGCTGAATCTGGAGAAAACCGCGGTCATTGTTACCAAAATAATGGACGCCTTTTCTACATACAGCGGGATTCGCATGGACAAAAACTATACCAACATTGACGGCGCCTTTCAGCACATGTACGGACGCGACATGTTTGCGCGCGGCTTGTCGGTCTTTGCAAACGCAAACATCGGCGATGCGCTCGGATATTTCCGCGACCTGGAGGACGATTACGCTATACTGCCGTATCCGAAGCTTGATGAAAACCAGCCCGAGTATTACACTATGGTAGACGGCAGCCATCAAGTGATGGCGGTGCCGATTACGGTGTCGGATACCGAGCGTATCGGCGTCATTGTAGAAGCGCTGTGCGCCGAAAGCTATAAAAAAGTGGTTCCCGCCTATTACGACGTTGCTTTGAAGTTCAAAGGAACACGCGACCAGGAATCCATCGCAATGCTGGATATGATTGTCAACAGCCGGATATTCGATTTCGGTTATGTCTACGACGCATGGGCAGGCGCGGCATTTATCATTCAGAATTTAGTCGAACAAAACAATCCGAATGTTGCGTCCTACTGGGCAAAACATGAAAAAGCCATCATGACGCATTACGATAAAGTAATCGAATATTTCGAAACCTTTTACAGCAACAAGTGATTCGCCCGCAGCAAACAAGCACGCAAAAAACCGGCTCGACAAGCTGTTATTTGCCTGTCGGGCCGGTTAATTTTGGAGCTAATGACGAGATTCGAACTCGTGACCTCATCCTTACCAAGGATGTGCTCTGCCTACTGAGCTACATTAGCATATTCGGTTTTCGGCTTCTCTTTCGCACCGGATGATATTATACCATCATAAAGCCGATTTGTCAACTGTTTTTTGAATTTTTCCTCAAAATCCACACAATTTTGCCGCCCGGGCGACCGCGCTGCTTGCAAAGCGCCGATTTATATGCTATCATTGCAAGAAAATATATCCAGTTGAGGTCGCACGATATGAAATCGCGTTTTTTCGATGAGCTTGCGGCGCGCCAGCCCGAGCTTGCCTGCTGCATCCCGCCGCTTGTGCGCGCGGCGGGGCTTGTTGCCGCCTCAATCGAGCGCGGCGGCAAGCTGCTTATATGCGGCAACGGGGGCAGCGCTGCCGACGCGCAGCACATCGCCGGCGAGCTGTGCAAGGGCTTTCTTTCCCGCCGTCGGCTTTCCCCGCGCATCAAGGAAAAACTCATGCAAGCGTCGCCACAGCTTGACGCCTCGATGCTTGACAGGCTCCAGTGGGGCCTGCCCGCTATCCCGCTGACCGGCTCCGACTCGCTTTTCACCGCTTTCGCAAATGATGTGGACGCCGAGCTCGTCTATGCCCAGCAGCTGATCGCGCTCGGCAGGCCGGGCGACGTGCTGCTCGCTATCAGCACCTCGGGCAACGCGCGCAATGTGGTCGCCGCGGCGGCGCTCGCGCGGGGCATGGATATTGGCGTGGTCGCGCTGTCGGGGCTTGGCGGGGGGCGGCTCGGCACGCTCGCCGACGTGAAAATCTGTGTGCCCGCAATCGAGACTTTCCGCATCCAGGAGCTGCATTTGCCGGTCTACCACTCTCTTTGCGCCGCGCTCGAGGAGCATTTCGAGGCTATGGAGTGGGGGGACAGGCTGCAGTAATGCCGGCGGTTTTCAGCCCTGCCGCTCGCGCAGTATATCCCCTGACCGACCGCGCCGTAAATCCGGTTTTTGCCGCTGGCAAAGCTTCGTGCAAGGGTTCGGCTCAAGTCGCATAACGGGAAAATAATCGAATCCCCTTTTGGCAGGTTTAATGTGCCTGCTTTAAGGGGATTTGATTTTTATTGTCTCGTTCGGGATATCAGGGTAAAGACATAACATTTATCTTTTTTGGTCGCTTTATATCCTGCAAGGGAGATTGCACATTTTGCCCTCCATGTGTTAGCACCCTTTACCCTGCATCCATCCCAAATATAATCACTGTTAATGGAGTGCTGCAAAATAACATTTGCCATGATAAGCAGAAGAGCGGCGCCCCCTCACAATCTATAAACAAAACCGGAGCATGTCAGTTCCGGTTTTTATTTTGTAAAGCCAAGCACAAACCACATGGTATAGTCTTGTTTTGCGTTTTTCACTCTGCCGTAAATCGGTTCCATTTACGTACGCACAGCACGCAAAGCATACTTCCCAAAAACGCCACCACAAACCAGCTTACTACAGTTGCGCCCCAGCCCAATTTTTCGGACAAAACCGCGATACCGAAACCCGAAATACCGCTTCCGATATATGTGAAAGTATTGAGCAGGCCTGAAACGGTCGATATTTTGCCATACCTGTCAAAATAAGCCGGCACGCGCGAAATCAGCATCAGGTTCACTCCGTGCATGCACCCGGTTATCACCGCCATCAGCATAATAGCGGCGGGTACACTCGAGCGGAGGAATATCAGAAACCCGGCGGCAACGGCCCCCGCGCAAA
>DGDL01000019.1:0-3080 GCA_002385415.1 Clostridiales bacterium UBA3953 | reverse complement strand
AGCCACCTGTCAATGAGCGACGCGACATTATAGCAAATAACCGAGAATATAGGCAAAACTATACCCGTCAAAATGGAGGTGGCTGTCGAAAATCCAAACATGTCGGCAACAAATGTGGGCATCCAGGTAGTAAGCCCGTCGCGCAATATACCCTGAAGCGTGATAACGCCCGCGAGCATCGCAAGCAGCGGGACCACACCCAAGGTAATGCTCGACTTTTTCGCTGTTTCTGTTTTCATGACCGGCTCATTTACCGAGTTTGAGGGCAGCGAAGCCGACCACACTACCGCTATTAACACACCGCAGGCAGCGCTTAGGAAAAAATCGGTCGCCAGCCCGCAACCGTTATAACAGCAGGCGCAACGAGGTACACCGCAATCGTGCCGAGCGAGCTGCCGGCCGACACGCTGACGCATGCTTTTTTGTATGTATTCATGTCGAGCATTGTCGCCATCAGCTTTACGAGCGGCGGCCAGAAAAACGCCTGGAAAACTCCGTTTAGCCCCCAAACAACCGCCATTTGGGCTGGGCTGCGCGAAAACGGCAAAAGCACATTGCACACCGACGTCGAAACAAGTCCCGCGGCGACAAGCAGTTTTGGGCTGACTTTGTCGCCTATATAGCCGCTGACAAGCTGTCCAAAGCCATATGTAAGAAATGCGACCGTGCTTATAAGTCCTGCCTGGCCGCGCGATATGCTCTCGACACGGATAATTTCGGTTATCACCGCACCATAATTTATACGCGTGACATAGCTGGTAAAATACACAGCCGTGCAAAGCACAATAAATCTAACAGCCGATTGCCCCTCAAGTTTCCTGTCCGATGCGGCATCTATCATATTATTAGATTTATTCCCTTCTCCTTATATTGTCTGTATATCTGCTCGTCAAGTCCGCTGTCTGTGACAATTCCGTTGGGTTCGTCCAGCTCGCACAGTCTGATTGGGGAGGCATTCTCGAACTTTGTACTGTCGGCAAGCACATAACACCGGTCACTTATCCGCATAAGTCCACGTTGGAGATTGTAAAACTCTCCTATATTTATAGTGATGCCGTATTTGAGCGAAAGCGCCGACGGGAAAATAAATGCTTTTGAAACATGAACATGTTTTAAGCATTCATCGGTTAAAAAGCCATAAAACACCCGTTCCGAAGGCATATAGTATCCGCCAAGCATTATAATCGAAAAGCCAGATTTGTCGGATGCAGCCTCTAGAATGTCCTGCGAGTACGTCACAATGGTCAGTTTTTCAAACTTTTCGCACAGCACGCGGATAAAAATATTAGCCGTACTACCGGAATCTATCGCGATAACGTCATTTTCGGAAACAAGCGTGGCGGCCGTTTCCGAAAGCTTTCGTTTTTTCTCAGCATTTTCGCTCATACGTTCGGAGAGAGCCGAGAAGTGTCGCATTTTATCGCTTACTGCAATAGCTCCGCCATGGACGCGTGTGAGCTGACGTCGCTTTTCAAGATAGGCAAGGTCGCGCCTGACGGTTTCAACCGAAACGCCGAATTTTTCAACAAGCTCGGCGACCGTGACCGAGCGCTGTTGCTTTAGCATTTCGCATATTGCTTCATGTCTTTCCCTGGCAAACAAACAGTAACACCTCCACACAATGCAACACAATAATAACACAAAAATGCACATTCGTCAATAGCTATTGGTAAACCTGCAACCTGCAAACTACTGGATTTATTATAGGCGCGATGCTTGGAAAATTAAATAAAATAAAAAATATGCGAGTTTTTACTACTCGCATATTTTTTAGAAATGCTTACCATGGCTTATCATGGGTAAGAGGTGGTAAAGTCAAAATGAAAAAAAATCATTGTGGCTGCCATAATTTTATGTGCAGCTTTGCTGTTTTCATGTAACACCGATAAAACGGATTTGGAGGTAGGTGACAGTATGGCGTCCGGCACACCCGCTACTACGGAATATATCATTCTTGCAAAGATGTTTCCGCCGCTACGATTATCCGACCTGATTTGGCATCAGATTTAGTTGTGGATGCCGCAATCTATTTGAGACGGTCGCTCGAGTCAAAAGTCGGCATTGATTTCACATTGAAAACCGATTGGCTGCCGCCGGGCGAGGATGTTACCGAAGATACGGTTGAGATTGTTTTGGGGGCTACCAACAGGAGCGATGACCCGAAAACCTCAGCGTGCCGTCGGGCATCTGATGCGCCTCGCGAAAAGTCATGGTGCCGGCATACTTGCCATTGCCGGAAAAGCCGGTGAATATTATTCTCCCGTTCCAAACGGCGGCTTTCGGCACGCTGCTGCACGGGATAATCGGGTCGTCCGGGACTATCCAGCCCGAAAATGGGCTGTCCGAAAACTGATAATGCCCCCTCCCACCGAGGCTGTAAATCAAATAGTACTTTCCGCCAAACTCAAAATAGTCGGAGCACTCGGGCTCGCGCTCGTCGGGCGACTCGTAGATGTTGCCAACCTCGCGCCAGTCGTCGCCGTCGCTTGAGACCAGATGCGCAAGGCAGCCCCGGCCCGCTTTAAGGTCGGTAGTCGTCACGAACATGTGGAGCAGCCCCTCGGCGTCGCGCACCACTTTCGGGTCGCGTGCCGAGGCTTTGTTGTAGCGGTCGCTGAGCGTAAAGCCGAATGACTTGTCTTTGCGATAGCGGTAGCCGTCGCTTGAGACCGAGCGCATAACCGGCGCCGGCGAGCCGTCTACCATGCGGACTGTGTAGTAAAGCTGATGTTCTTTACCCGTGTAAATCCAGGAGCCGGTGCAAATCGAGCCTTCTTTCGGGTCGTCAATCTCGACCGCCATGGGATGGATGTCCCAGTGTACCATGTCGGCGGAGGATATATGCGCCCACTGGTGCGCGCCCCTGTGCCATTTGCTGGCATGGTGGTGCCTGTCGTAAAGGTACAGCACATGGTATCTGCCCTCGTGGCTGTATGGCATGCAGTCGCCGACAAAGACGCCGCCGCCCGGATTCCAGCCCTCGGCTCCCACGAAGCTGCCCAGCACGGCGGGAGGCTCCGGCCGCTCGGGCGCGACAAAGTCGGCGATATTCGGTGCGCTGCCATCCGCAAGCACCGAGC